>PEXO01000104.1:0-3123 GCA_002779045.1 Elusimicrobia bacterium CG08_land_8_20_14_0_20_59_10
AGAATATCATTGGATTCCAGTTTCTGGGGTTCACGCTTCATTTCCGCGGCAGGTTTGCCGTATTCGCTTTCATTTATAACAGCCTGACCTTCGCCGAGCTTAAAGTCCAAAAATTTCCAGGGCTGGCCCCGCTGCCCCCGCCGGTATTTCAATTGTTCCTTTACTACGGCCGGCAATCCTTCGTGCAGTCCAATAGCCAGGCTGTAAACAGCAAGAGGGCCATCGCTGCCTTCGCGAAATTTTACTTCAAAAGATATCGGGCCGGTACTTCCACGGCTCACTACCTCATTAAATCCCCCCCGGTTAATCAGAGCGGATTTTACATTATGGACCAAAGAATCCCGCAAGAAACCAAAAACATCAAACAGTGTGGATTTCCCGCTTCCATTTGCGCCTACAAATACCGCCATGGAAGGGATGTTCTTGATTACAACATCCTGAAAAACCCGGAAATTTTTTATAGAAATTGATTCAATCTGCATCTTATTCTCCTATAAGTACTATTATCGCAAACTTATACCTTTAATTTAAGCTTACGCACTAAATTTATGCTCAGGAATTTCAAAGTTTTTGGATTCCGGCCAACAGATTGCCGGAATGACAACTCCCCGCGCTGTCATTCCCGCAATTCGTAAGCGGGAATCCATAACTCTGTGAAAGTCAGCGCGGAGCGCCTAATCTAGACAATATTTACCATATAACTGTTAGTAATGCGGCTTGTAAATACCATAATCTCAGCCGACTGGTTCAGCCTTTGACCGCGCCGGCGGCAATGCCCTTAATATAATGTTTCTGCGCCAGCAGGAAGATTATGACCGCCGGTACCACCACCACCACCGCGCCGGCCATAAGCAGGCCCCAGTCCGTGTTGTACTGGCCGTTTATGCCGGCCAGGGCCACCGGCAGCGTGTACTTGTCCTCGCGCAGCATGATTATCAGCGGCCACAGGAAATCGTTCCAGGCGCCGATAAAGCTGAACACCGTCAGCGTGGCTATTATCGGTTTGCACAAGGGCAGCATTATGCGCCGGAAGATGGCGAATTCCGAGAAGCCGTCTATGCGGGCCGCCTCCAGGATCTCCTCCGGGATCTCCAGCATGAACTGGCGTATCATGAAGATGGCGAAAATGGCGGCCGAGCCGGGCAGGACCAGCCCGGCGTAGGAATTGAGCAGGCCCAGCGACTTTAAGATAAGGAATACCGGCAGCATGGTAACCTGCCCCGGGACCATCATGGTGACCAAAAGCAGGGCGAACAGTTTTTCCCGGCCCGGGAACCTGAGCTTGGCGAAGGCATAAGCGGCCATGGCGTTGAACAGCACGGAAAGCGCCGTGACGCTAACGGCGTAGATAACGCTGTTCCAGAGATGCAGCCACATATTGACCGCGGCAAAAAGGTTCTTATACCCGTCCAGGGTCCAGAGCCGCGGCAGCAGGGTGGGCTGCGTGGTGAAGATCTCCCCCGGGCTCTTGAAAGAGGTGGACAGCATCCACACGAACGGAAAAAGCGTGATGATCACGGACACGGCCATGAACGCGTAAAAAGCGGCTTTGTAAGCGGGTGAATGCTTTTTAGCGGTCGCCATTAAAAATTCCCCTCAAGCTTTTTCTGCACCCGGAACTGGACCATGGTAAAGCCGAAGATAAGCCCGAAAAGGACATAGGCCATAGCCGAAGCGTAGCCCAGGTTGTAGAATTTAAAGCCCTGCTGGTACATGTAAAGCACTACGGACATCGTCGAGTTCAGCGGGCCGCCCCCGGTCATGATATACGGCTCCGCGAAAAACTGCAAATAGCCTATGGTGGTCATTACTATCACGAAGAAGGCCGTGTTGCGCAGCATGGGCAGCGTTATGTACCAGAATTCCTGCCGGCCGTTGGCCCCGTCCAGGGAAATGGATTCGTAAAGCGAATCTGGGATGGCTTGCAGCGCCGCGACGAAGATTATGGTGTTGTAGCCGAAGCCCTTCCAGACGGCCATGAGTATCAGGGACGGGAGCGCCAGGGCCCGGTCGGACAGCCAGCCCTGCGCGGGCAGGCCCAGGTACCCCAGCGCCAGGTTGAACAGGCCGAACTCCGGGTTGTACAGCCAGCGCCAGATAATGGCCACGGCCACCATGGTGGTGATGACCGGGATGAAATACGCCACCCGGAAGAAAGCTTTGGCCCGCAGCAGCTGCGCGTTGAGCGCCAGCGCCATGGCCAGCGAAAGGGTTACGCTTATGGGAACGCCCAGGAAAGCGAACACCAGGGTATTGCGCAGTCCCGCCAGGAAGACCGGGTCGCCGAACAGCCCGGAGTAATTCTCCAGCCCGACGAAAACCACCCTGGTCCAGTCGTTCACCCCGTACATGTTCCAGTTGGTCATGCTGGCTATGAAGGACGCCGCTATGGGGACGAAAAGGAAAACCGCGAGTATCAGCAGCGCGGGCAGCAGGAATAAAAAAGCTATCGGCTGGTATTTGCCGCCGGCGGCGGTGCGCGGCCCCTTGCGCAGGTAGAGAACGGCGGCGCCCACGGGGACCAGGAACAGAAGCAGCGCCAGGGCCAGCTTGAACGCCGCCGACTGCTGCCGCTCCGATCTCTCCAGTATTTTTTCTATCCGGGCGGAAAGTTTTTCACGGGCGGCCCGCGCGCTTATCCCGCCGAAAAAAGCCTCTTCCACGGCGTTATTGACGGCGCCGGCGATGTTCTCCCATTCCGGCACCTGGGGCGGAGCTTTGGCCGTGTCCAGCTCTTTCCTGAAGGCGGACAGCCTGGGCTCTTTGGAAAGGGCCGGAGCGCTCCAGGCCTTCCTGCTGGCCGGCAGGTCGCCGGACAGGGCGTACCAGCCGGCCTGCATCTCCGGCCCGGCCATGAACTCCATGAACTTCCAGGCCAGGGCTTTGCGCGGCGAACTCTTGAACAGCACAAGGTTGCAGCCGCCCATGAAGGAGGCGCGCTTTTTCCCCGCCGGCAGCGGGGCCGTGGTCCAGCGCCCGTTAAGCGCGGGTTTGGAAATGTCCAGCTGGGAGATCATCCAGGGCCCGGAAATGAAAGCGGGAAAGTGGCCCGACTCGAACGCCGTGAGCAGGTCCGTGTCGTTGCCGCCCTCGAGAGGCGCCAGTTTTTCGTCGAAGAACCGC
>PEXO01000104.1:3208-7545 GCA_002779045.1 Elusimicrobia bacterium CG08_land_8_20_14_0_20_59_10
TCAGGAAGATCTGCCAGTCGTTGGTGGGCAGCGAGAAAGCGTACCCCCCCTCTTTGGAGCGCTTCAGCGCTTTGGAGAACCTGTAAAACCCTTCCCAGTCGCCGGGGAACTTCTTATATCCCGCCCGCGCCGCCAGGTCCGTGCGGTAGAACATCACCCGCGTGTCCACGTACCAGGGCAGCCCGTACCACTGCTCCCCGTGGATATTGGAGTCGCGCGCCCCGGGAAAGAAATCCCCGGTATCAAGCGCGGAAGATGCCAGGAAGCCGTTGAGCGGCTCAAGCGCGTTCATGGCTCTGAATTCCGACATCCAGGTGGTGCCCAGCTGGCTGATGTCCGGCGCCATGTCGCCCACCACCGCGGTCACCAGCTTTTCATGCGCGCCCGTCCACGGGATAGCCTGCGTGACTATCTTCACTCCCGGATTTCTTTTTTCGAAGATAGCGGCGGCCTGGCGGATGAGCTTGCCTTCCGCGCCCATGGCCCACACGCTCAGCTGCTGCTCCCCGGCCGCCTGGAGCGGGCGGCCCAGGCACAGCAGGACGGCGGCCGGGAAAAGTACGGCGTTTTTAAAGGTCATGTTCCGTTCTTAACCTGCAGCTCTCCCAGGTAGGTGGCCGGCTCCAGGAAGAACCAGTTGAACTTGGCGTCAGAATTGCGGACGCGGTCGATATTGCGGGCAGCCAGAGAAAAACCCACCCGGCCTTTTCCTATGCCGAAGACGGAGCGTTCCAGCGCCAGCACCGCCGAATATCCCCGGGTCGTGACGGAAGAATCCACAATCCGGCAGGCCCCGGCCGACCTTTCCGCGTGGAAAAATTCGCGGACGCGCATGCCGCCCCCGGGAGCCGGGGAAAGGATCACCTGGTAATCGTCCGCCCCGCCCCAGGCGAACTCATTGTTATTGGAATCTATATACACTTCCAGAGAATCGTCTTCGTACATGCGTTCCTCCGGATGAGAAGAGATCAGCTCGCTGTCGTGCACCTCAAGCCTTAAAAAAAAAACCGGCTGTCGGCCAGCAGTTCCGCCCTGACTTTATAAGCCGGCTGGCTGTTAAGCCCGCTTTGCAGGTATTTCCGGTCCAGCTCGACGGCGTTACCAGCTTTTCTCCAGAGGCCGGCGTCCAGCCCGGGCTCCTCCGGCTTAAGAAAGTCCGCGACGGTCCGCACCGTTATGAACGGGCGCTTGTGCAGGAAGTACGCGGCCGTTTCCACCGCGGACCCGGCCGCGGGGGCGCGCGCCCCTGCCGCGCCGAACCCGGCTTTCTTCATCCCTTTCTGCACCTCGGGCCGGGACATGAACAGCTTCCAGATAAGGCCGCTGCGGTAGTTCTCTATCATCAGCACGGTGGGACCCTGGTTGATGCCGAAAGCGTCGGCCGCGAAGAAATCGCGGTCCAGGTTGAAAGAATCCGCGAAGCCGTACCTGCCCCACAGGTCGTCGCGGTGCTTCGCATACCAGTGCTTCAGGGCGGCGAGGGAATGCTCCGGGGTGAAAACTATCGACGCCGCCGCCGCGGACGGCGCCACGGTCCCGTCATGCAGCGCGGGGCCGGGAGGAGCCCCGTAAGCTTTATACCCGTCGGGGCCGATGCTGGCGGTAAGGCCCCAGGAATTCTTGCCGTAAGTTTTGAACGACCTGGCGCTGTCTATGCAGAACTGCCGGTTGGCAAGGGTAGCCTGGACGGAATTCTCGAAATAATCGGCGAAAGCGTCGCGCTTGCCGCGGAAGTCGATAAAGGCATGGGAGAACTGGTGGGTGAAAAGCGGCGGGCTGAGGATGAGTTCATGGCCCTTGTATTTGCCCCGCGTTCTTTTTATCGCCGTCCAGCTTTCCGGGGCCAGGGGAAAAGTAGGGGAGCCCAGGGCCAGGATGTACATTACCATGCTCTCGTTATAATCGTTCCAGGAGGAAGCAAGGAATTTCTTTTCCGGCGTCCAGCCCAGGGACAGGAACTGCGAGCCGTTGGCCATCCATTTCCAGTCCGCCCGCTCGTAAAGCTTCTTGGCCAGGTCTTTTATCTCCGGGCTTTCGAAGTACTGGGCCGCGGTAAGCGCGCCGGCCAGGAACAAGGCCGTGTCTATGGAGGAAAGCTCGCAATCCCAGACGCGCTTGCCGGTTTTCATATCCACGAAGTGATAGAAAAAACCGTGCTCCGACTCCATTTTATCGCTGAAAAATCCGAGCGCGGTCTTTACCTGTTCCTGTGCCGCGGCCTTGTCTATCCAGCCGCGTTCCGCGCCCGCTGTAAGCGCGGCCAGGCCGAAGCCCACCGCCGCTATGGACGCCGGGGCGTAGGTAAGGTCCGGGGCTGATCTATTCGAGGCCTTATCCAGCACCAGGCCGTTGGCCGGATTGACGGCCGTGACGAAATACTGGAAGGACTGGCGCTCCACCAGGTCCAGGAATGCGGCGTCCTTCGTATCCAGGGCGGACAGGGGCGGCTGGCAGACGGCGGCCAGAGAGAGGAATACGGCAAGAAAAGATCTTAAGATCATGAGCCCCGGCTCCTTTGCGTTTCCCGGCTGTTTTGCGGGTCCCCCCCGCCACCTTCCCGGCCGGTCCCCTTAACTCTAGTACTTTCCCGCCTCGTTTTCAATGATTAAAATACTACGACCTGGTAGCCTGCCGTGACAAAGCGCGCTATGCCGGCATGTCCGTCCAGGTCCGAGATAAGCTTAAGCCCTTCTTTTTCGGCAATTTTCGCCACGCTCCGGAGCTTCTCCCCGGTGGAGCAGCCGCCCGAAGCGGTCTTGCAGGTCCCTTCCAGCAGCCCGGCGTTCTTCGCCCGCGCAAAAAGTTCCCTGAACTTGCCGTCTTCCGTAAGCCTGTTAACGCAGGCGGTCCCGGGGCCTTCCAGGATTATCCTGACGGTGTGCCCTTTTTCGCTGCATTCCAGGGCGTACAGGAACGCATGGTTCTGCTTGCAGGCTTCGCCGGTAAATATCATGAACAGCAGTTTTTGTTTCATCTTGATGGCTCTCCCCCCGTTTGCTCTTCCTTTTCCGTCCCCGGAGTACCGCGCATGGCGGCCAGCATCTCAAGGGCGGCTTCTTTCTGCCCTTCGGGTACCGCTATCCTGGCGGGTATGGCCGGGCCGAAGCCCGCCACCGACCCGCTGGCGAAGGCGTCGAAGAGGACAGCGTCAATGCCGCCGGACTTCAGGAGCTCAAGCACCAGCCGTGCTTCACCCGCGTCCTGGGTTATGAAAATATCGGAGAATTCGTCAGCGGTCATTGCCCTCCCGGTGAGATCCGGCGCGTCCCAGGAATTATAGCTTATACCGGGCTCCGCGGCCGCCTGGTTTCCCCGGGCCGCGGCAGGAAGAGAGCGGGGGATGTCCGCTGTCCTCCGACGGCTCACGCGCCTTCACAGGTGTTCAGCAGCCGGAACAGGTGGGTCCCGGTCAGTGTGCTGGGAACCACCGCGTCGTGAGCCCCGGCAGCCCGCAGGGCCTCCGCATCGCCGGGATTATCGGCCGTCATGATAAGGCGGGCATCCGGAGCCAGCTTTTTAAGATGAGAGAGCAGAGTTCTGTTGGTAATGCCCTTAAGAAAGGTATCCGAGATAGAGCAGATAACAAGCGAAGCTTTTTCTATGCCCAGGTGGTGAAGCGTCTGCGGATGGGCCAGGTCCCCGTAAGCCAGTTTATAGCCCCAAGCTTCCAGTTTTGGCCGGATGGCCGGGTTATAATCCACTACCAGTATACGTTCTTTCAGTTCCGGAGAGTGCTGATGAACGATGTCCAGAAGTGCCAGGCCCGCCCTGAAACAGCCAAGGAGCACGATATCCCGGATAGTGCCGCCGGTCTCATCAGTGCTCATATCCTGGCCGTCCGAATCCCGCAGGCCTATACGGGAAACCAGGCCCAGGCCCCAGCGGGCCAGCCCGTCGTTGAAATGGATCAGGTAGGTGGAGACGACCGAGGCCAGCAGCATGGCCGTCAGTATGAGAGCCTGGAGCTCCGCTGAAACGTGCTTGTACCCCGCTCCCAGGGCCAGGATGACCAGGGAGAACTCGCTTATCTGTGAAAGGTTTATCGCGGAGATGAACCCTGTCCGGAGACCGGACCCGAGCAGCCTGGACGCGGGAACTATGGAGATCAGGCGGCTGAAAAGAACGAAGAGAACTATCACCAGGGACATTCCCAGGACGGACCAGGACGGCAGCGGCACCTTGAGGCCCAGCGATACGAAAAAAAGCGTGACGAAAAAATCCCGCACCCCGCCCAGTTTGGATATTACATCCGTTCCATAAGGGAAAGCCGCAATGCTCATCCCGGCGATAAGGGCCCCCATTTCCCTGGAGAGGCCGGCGTATTCCGCCAGTCCGCA
>PEXO01000104.1:7566-7834 GCA_002779045.1 Elusimicrobia bacterium CG08_land_8_20_14_0_20_59_10
GGAACTCAGAAGGACCAGTTCGGGATATTTCCCCGCGGCGTGGAACAGCCTGGCCAGGAGATGCTTACTGGCCAGGAAAGCGGCCAGGACGAGGACCAGCCCCTCTCCGAACGACCAGAGGATCCCGCCGAGCTGCGGGTTGAGCAGGTTGGGCTGGAACGCCATAAAGATGATGGCCCAGACATCCTGCAGCACCAGCATCCCGACGGTCAGGCGTCCCGCTATGGTGCCGGTCTCGAATTTATCGTTCAGGAGCTTGACCACGATA
>PEXO01000105.1:0-2115 GCA_002779045.1 Elusimicrobia bacterium CG08_land_8_20_14_0_20_59_10
GCCGGCCCAGGTTATCCTGATCCGCCACGCGGAGAAGCCGAAGGCCGGCCCGGAGCTGAACGAGCGGGGCTTTAAGCGCGCCCAGGCGCTGGTTAAATTCTTTAAAAGCGAGCCGGCGGTCAGCCGTTATGGCGCGCCCGCGGTAATTTACGCAGCGGCTCCCAAGAACGAAAACAGTTCCCTGCGCTCCATTCAGACGGTAACGCCCCTGGCGCGCGCGCTGGGCCTGGGGATAAACGACAGCTTTACCCGCGGCCAGACGAACAAGCTGGTGCGGGATATAATGGAGAACCCGGCGTACGACGGGCGCATGGTGCTTGTCTGCTGGCAGCATGTTAAGCTGGTGGAGGCGGCGCAGGCCCTGGCGAAATACAATAATTCCCCTCCTACCGTGTATGCCGCCATCCCAATGTTGTGGCCGGACCAGGCTTTCGACAGGGCCTGGATCCTGGATCTCTCCGCAGGTAAAGTTGTTTCCTTCAAAAACCTCCCCCAGCGCCTGCTGCCCGGGGACAGCAGCCGGTAGCAACAGACGATTTAGCGACAGGACATGAAGCCGCCGGGTAACCCCCCGGCGGTTTTATTTTTAGGGGCAGGCGGGTAAATAGCCGGAAGCCGCATTCACTTTGCCGAGGGGCCGGTGCGGAACACCTGGAGAATCCGGACGTTCAGCGGGAGCTGGTTGGCATGAAAAACTTTTTAAACTTTCGGGTCTTCTCCGTTTCGAGTGGGTAAATCATAGAGCGTAGCGCAGTATTTCTCGGCGTAGATGTGGTGTTCTTAGCTCTTTGAAAATCTGGCATAATCTTGGGATGCGTAAAAAGCTCAAGTTAGAAGACACGTATCGCTTCCCAGGATTCAGGCCTGCGGCTACGGTACACGGCATCTTTGGCGACCAGAAAGCGCGCACGGTAACGCTAAAACGAACTGGCACAAAGATGGTCTGCGGCGGCTGCGGGGCGGTAAACCATGCGACCTACGACAGCAAGGTGCGCCGGGTCAGGGACCTGCCCTGCGGCGACATGCGGGTCTACCTTGAAGTGGAGATCCGCCGGGTGAAATGCACTAAATGCGGCAAGGTCCGGCAGGAAAAACTGGACTGGTTATCCGACAATCCCGGCTTCACTAAGCGTTTCGTTTTTTTTTACAGGTCGGAGGTGCCGGGAGTCGTCGATAAAGTCCGTGGCTATAGAGACGAGGCTGGACTGGAAGACCGTTAAGGACCTGGACAAGCAGTATATGCGGGCGCAGCTGGCCCGAGCCGGCAAGCCGAGGCCGAAAGTGATAGGCGTAGACGAGGTTTCCATCCGCAAAGGGCACACCTACCGGGTAGTGGTCAGCGACCTGGAGCGGCGCCGGCCGATATGGTTCGGCGGGGCGGACCGATCGGAAGAGAGCCTGGGGCTGTTTTTCAGCGAGCTCGGCGAGAGAAAGAGCCAGCGCATCCGTATGGCGGTGATGGATATGTGGAAGCCGTTCAGGGCGGCCACGAAGAAGGCGGCGCCGCAGGCCGCGATAGTATTCGACAAGTTTCACATCCTGCGGCACCTCAACGACGCGCTGGACGAGGTGAGGCGGGCAGAATATGCAAGGCTGGCCGGAAAAGAGCGGAGCTATATAAAAGGGCAGCGCTATACGTTGCTGTCGAACAGAGAGAACCTGACGCGCAACGGCAGGCGCAACTTGCGTAAAGTGCTGAAGGCCAATAGCCGGTTGAATGCGGCGTATCTTCTGCGGGAATCGTTCGGGCAGTTGTGGGATTACGAGAAGGAAGGCTGGGCGCGGCGGTTTTTCGATAACTGGCGCGAGTCGCTGAAGTGGCAGAGGCTGAAGCCGTTCGAGAAGTTCGCGGCGATGATAGACAAGCACTGGGACGGGATAGTGGCGTACTGCCGGCCTGAGAATAAGGTGTCGCTAGGGTTTGTTGAGGGGTTGAACAACAAGATCCGGGTAATCCAGCGGCGCAGTTACGGCTTACGGGATGAGGCGTATCTACGGCTGAAAGTGCTGACCTGTACACTGGAAGCTATATGAAATCAGCACGAAAAGACCCACTCACTTTGGAGAAGACCCAATAAACGAAGTCGGTTTTGATTTGAAATACAGTTGTGCTTT
>PEXO01000105.1:2155-2410 GCA_002779045.1 Elusimicrobia bacterium CG08_land_8_20_14_0_20_59_10
AAATATTCTACAAATTGAGTAGTAAGATTTGTTCCAATCACGTCCTATAGTTTATTAAAACTAAGCAATTATGAAAAAAATATTGGTCTTTCTTTTAGCATTAATAACTGAATTTCAAGGATTTAATCAAAATATTCAATATAAAAATCTTGTATTTGAAGGCGGTGGGTTGATGGGATTAGCTTATTGTGGTGCACTTACTGAGCTCGAAAACAGAAACATTTTGCCATCGATAGAAAAAGTTGCTGGCACCAG
>PEXO01000379.1 GCA_002779045.1 Elusimicrobia bacterium CG08_land_8_20_14_0_20_59_10
CAGGTGAGCATGGTCCCGAGCACACGCTTTGAAACGCCGCCGTCCACCTCGCCGGAGGAGGCGGCGAAGATCTTTTCTATTTCGTCTATCCAGAGGCAGACCGGGGCGAGGCGCTCCACCGTGGCCAGCGCCTTGCGCAGGTTCTCCTCGGTTTCGCCTATGTACTTTGAATAAAGGCGGTTCAGGTCCAGCCGGTACAGGGGCACGGAAAGCTCCCCGGCTATCACCTTGGCCGCGAGGCTCTTGCCGCAGCCCTGTACCCCCAGGAGCAGGAGGCCCTTGGGCGGGGGCAGGCCGGAAGTGTCGGCCGTAACCGCGTTCTTCCTGTCGGCCAGCCAGCGCTTCAGGTTCTCGAAACCGGCGATGCTGCCCTTGTGCTCCGAGGCGAAGTATTCGAGTATCCCGTCGGTATCGAAGATCTCTTTTTTATAATTCTCTATTTCGGCCAGGTCGTTCTTGTCCAGGCGGCAATCCTTGAGTATGCAGCTGTTCATGACGTTCCTTATCTGCTGCATAGAGAGGCCGTTGAGGGTTTTGACCATCCTCTTGATGTCCTCCGGCGCGAGGTCCACGACCAGGTGAGCGGAAGACAATTTAAAATCTGCCACTATACGGTTTATCTCATCCAGTATTTCCTTTTCGTCCGGGTAGCCGCCGGTTATGCGGGCGGCGAAGGGCGCTATTTCCGCCGACAGCTTGCATTCTGGCCCCACCATGACGATGGTGGTCCTGGTATCCTTAACCTTATTGATCATATCCTTGACCAGGCGGGAGACCACAGGGTCCTCAAGGAACTTGTGCAGGTCGTTGAACATGAAAAGGGAGGGCTGTTTTTCATCCAGTATATCATTGACCAGTTTCAGCATCTTGGCCGGCTCGTTGCTCTGGTAAAAAGAGTTGGCGTTCCTGCCCACGCGCAGGCCCATGGTCAGGGACCAGGCGTAGAAACCCATGGAAAGGGACTGCGAGATGGAAAAAAGCTGGCGGGAGACGAATTCTTCGTCTATGGTGTCCACTACCACGAGCGGGTAGCGGGATTTGATAAGAAGGGTTATCTCTTCCTCAAAGTTCATGGGGATATTGTACTAAAAGTGCGGTTTGCTGTAACGGCCGGGGTTTTGCCCGCGGCGGAGAGAAGATGGATGCGGCGAGGCAGCTAAAGGCCCATAGAACAAAGTACGCGGCGCGGGTTTTCATAGCAGTGATATTATACAAATTGGAAAAAGTCGCCGGGGGCGGGTGAAAGGCCGCCGCTTCGCTTTTGGGGTTTAAGGCGGGATTAATTTACTCTTAAAAAGGCTTCCGGACGGCGTCACCGCGCGGGATGACCGGTTCCGCTCCTTCATCCCGCCAGCCGGTGAGCGCGGCGATGAACTTTTTCCACTTAGCTTCCAGTTCCGGGCTTTTGACGCTTCCTTCCGGCGCCGAAGCAGCGTAAAGCATCGCGCCGAAGAGGGCATCTTGTATAAGCTCGGCCAGGACGGCGGGGTCTTCTTTCAGGCGGAACAATCCCTCCCTGCTGCCGGCCAGCAGATGCTCAATAAGTCTTTCCCGCCCAAGCGTTATCATCTGCGTGAACAACCCTGAGAAATTCCCACCGCGGCAGGCCATGTAATACAGCAATATGAGTATCTGGGCGTCCTGCCGCCTGTAGCGCAGAGCCCACATCACGTTCCCCAGGCAATGCTTGAGCA
>PEXO01000215.1:0-343 GCA_002779045.1 Elusimicrobia bacterium CG08_land_8_20_14_0_20_59_10
GCGGCGCAGGATAAAAAAAGCGCCGCGGACGGGGGCGGGCGGACCGTGGACGACATAAACCTGCCCTTCGTCAACGACCCGGCAGTGCTGGGCGCCTGGCGCCCGGTGGATTTCGTAGAGAAGCCGGACCAATTCAAGCCTGGGGAGCGCGCGGGCGAGACCGAGCTCTATCTTAAAGAACTGGTCTTCCTGCCGGAGGGCAAAAGCCCCAACGGCTGGCTCACCTGGACGAAAGGCGTGGTAATGCACCATGGAGACAGGACCGCCAGCCGCTACGAGATCAGGAATATCGGCGGGCAGGACTACATGTTCTTTGAGTGGAAGAGCGGGGACTATACTATAC
>PEXO01000215.1:380-1474 GCA_002779045.1 Elusimicrobia bacterium CG08_land_8_20_14_0_20_59_10
GGCAGCGATAAAGCGCGATAACATAGATCTGCCCTTTGTTAACGACCCCGCGGTGGTCGGAGAATGGGCAAGCGTAGACTTTGTGGAAAGCCCCGGTAAGTTCAACCCGGCGGCCAAGGCCTGGCACGGTGAACTCTATCTCAAAGAGCTGGCCTTCCTGCCTAAAGGCAAGGGCGGCAAGCCCTGGTGGACCTGGACTAAGGGGGTCGTGATGCACCATGGAGATAAAACCGCCAGCCATTATGAAATAAAGACGCTGAAAGGGCAGGCCTACATATTCTTTGAATGGAAGAGCGGGGATTACGTGTTCCGCGGGGCTAAACCGTTCTATTATGTGCTGAAGAAGAAATAGCGGGCCCGCCCGGCCTTTAAAGCCCCCGCCGCCGGGGGCTTCTTTTTGGGGTTGACGGAGCGCGGCGGCTTGTGTTATAATATCTCTGAACGAACGCTCGTTCATATATGCCCAAAACAGCAGCTAAAACTAAAAAAACCGGCGCGCCGAACTTTGACAGAATCCTTGCGGCGGCGTCCGACCTGTTCACCCGGAAGGGCTTCAACGGCACCTCCACGCGCGACATCGCTGCCGCCGCCGGGGTGTCGCTTGGCAATATCTATAACTATTTCGGCACCAAGGAAGAGATCTTCGTGTCGCTGCTGGAAAAATACGAAGGCGAGTATTTCGCCCCCGACCAGCCGCTGATAAAAGCCCTGGCCTCCACCTCGTTCCCGGATAATATAGAGGAATTGGGCTTCGCCGCGCGCGAGACCGTGGAAAAGTTCTCCTCCTATATCCTCCTTATATATGTGGACGTGGTGGAATTCGGCGCCAAACACGTCAATAAGATGTTCGCCCGCATGCGGCAGGGCTACGGCGCCGCGCTTAAGTCGGGCCGGGGCAGGGCCAAAAACCGTATAGCGGCCGATATAGACCCCGTTGGCGCCCTGATGATGGTGACCTGGAATTATTTCAACTATTTCATCATGGAGAAGCTCTTCAAGGTCAAAGGACATTACGGGCTGGCTGACGCGCAGGCCGTGAAGCTGTTCGCCAGGGTTTTTAAGAGGGGGATACTGGAATGACAAACGTTGCCGAA
>PEXO01000066.1 GCA_002779045.1 Elusimicrobia bacterium CG08_land_8_20_14_0_20_59_10
TTCGCCATCAGCGTGGTCTTCGTCTGGCGCTCCTTCTACTGCATGCGCATTCCCACCGGGAAATAAGGAATACCGGGCTTACAAATAAAACTCCCCGCTTTTCTGCGGGGAGTTTTATTTTTAAGGGGGATCGCGGTACGGGGAGGGTCGCTAATCTTTCGCTGGACTATGTAGAGGACTTTTCTTAAAATTAGATGATAGTGACGGATAGTTGCATTTTGGAGGAGCGTTCCCCCTGGCCGCTCCCGACTTCGCACCACGGTCCCTGTTGGCTTGAATTATGTTCTTCATTAAAAAACTTATAGCGGCGTTCGTGCTGCCCCCGGGGATATTCGTGGCGGCGCTGGGAGCGGCGGCTGTCTGGTTCTGGCGCGGTTCGAGGAAGGCGGCGTGGACTTTCGCCGCGCTGGGGGCGGTGCTATGGATATGTTCGATGAATGTTTTTAGTGATGCGCTGCTCCGGCCGCTGGAGCGGGCTTATTCCGCGCCGGCGGCGCCGGGGGGGGATGTTATTATCGCGCTGGGCGGCGGGGCTTATGATACGGAGACCGTTTTCTCGGCCGGGGAACGGCTTCAGGCTTCCAGCCTGGAGAGGGTGAGCGCCGCGGCGCTTCTGCATAAGAAGACGGGGCTGCCGGTCATAGTTTCGGGCGGGGCGGTATTCTCCGGCATAGCCGAAGCGGAGGCTGCTGCCGCGTACCTGGCCGAGCTGGGGGTGCCGCAAAAGAGCATTATTAAGGAAAGCGCCGCGCGCGACACGAAAGAAAATGCCCTGTTCAGCCGCAGGATATGCCAGGAACGCGGCTATAAAAGGATAATCCTGCTCACCTCCGCCTCGCATCTGCCCCGCTCGGTATACCTGTTTAAAAAGGCCGGGTTTACGGATATCGTCCCTTTCCCGGTGACCCGCACCACCCAGCGGGCCCGGCTGACATACCGCGACCTCCTGCCTGTCAGCCTGAACGGCGCCTCCCGGGCACTGAACGAATACATCGGGCTCCTTTATTACCGGCTGTTTTAGCCTTTTGTGCTGTCATTCATAGGGAAAAAAAGGTAAAATATAGCCTATACGGGGAAGCCGCACGTATCGGGCTTCCCGTTTTTGTACAGCCGAGGTCCACAGGAGGAAGCGTTTGTCCCACGATAAAAGAATTAAGGTGAACAGGAACGTTACGGCCCCGCAGATTCGTCTTATAGATATGCACGGGACCATGCTGGGCATTAAACCGCTTATAGAGGCCGTTACTATGGCCAAGGGCGCCGGGCTCGACCTAGTGGAGATCTCGCCGGACGCCAATCCTCCGGTCTGCAAGGTGATGGATTTTTCCAAGTTCCTTTACGAGAAGGATAAGCAGGACAAGGAGAACAGGAAGAAGCAGCGGTCCGGCATTATAAAGGAAATACGGGTTAACCCGCGTATAGCCAGCCACGATCTTGAGACCAAGATAAAGCATATAGAGCAGTTCCTGAAGGAGCATAACAAGGTGCGCGTCACCGTGGTGTTCCGCGGCCGCGAGAACCAGCACAGGAACCTGGGCGAGGAGATACTCAGCGCCGTGCGCGACCATCTTTCAGAGGTGGGCGCCCCGGAAGGCCGCCCGCAGATGATGGGCAACCGCATGAGCATAATGCTGGCGCCCACGCACGGCGGAAAGGGCCAGCCCCCGGTGCAAAAATCCAAAGCCCAGGCGGCGAAGCCGCCCCGGCCCGCGGCGCAGCCCGCGGTTCAGCCCCCGTTGAACCCGGAGGTAAAGCAGCAGCCGCAATAAGCTTTTCAGGAAGCGCCGCGAAGTTATATAATTACGGACAGGCCCCCGGCGGCCGGGGACAAGAGAGAAGAATATGCCTAAAATGAAAACCCATAGCGGAGCCAAAAAACGTTTCAGGAAGACCAGCTCCGGTAAATGGCAGCACAGGAAGTCGGGTCTTCGCCATCTTTTAACAGGGATGTCCGCCAAGCGCGGCAGGAATCTCCATACCGCTAAGGTGGAGGAGAAGAATTCCTCCGAAGGCCGTCTGATCGCGGATTATCTTCCTTACAAGTAACCGGGGCCACCTATGAGAATAAAATACAGCGTACCCAGGCACAAGAGAAAAAAGAAAGTTTTAAAGCTAGCCAAGGGCTTCTACGGCGACAAGGGCGTACGTCTTCGCCAGGCCAAGCAGCAGGTGGACAAATCCCTCACCATGGCTTATGTGCACCGCCGCGACAAGAAGGGCGACATGCGCAAGATCTGGATAGTGCGCCTGAACGCCGCCGCCCGCGAAGAGGGCATGTCTTACAGCCGGCTCATGGACGGCCTTCACAAGGCCAGGATAACCCTGAACCGCAAAATGCTGTCGGAAATAGCCATACGCGACCCCCGGTCTTTCAAGCAGCTGGCTGAAATAGCCAGGAAAGCCATCGGGACCATCAAGAAAGTCGTCGGCACCGAGAGATAGGACAAGCCTTGAACGCGACAGGGTGGAGCGTAGCGACACCGCAGTGCGAAGCGACACAAGATAATACTCGGGAGTATCCGTGCCTGAATCAGCTTCCGCAATAAAGTGGAAGGAGAAACTGTCCGCAATACGGGACAGTTTTTCCGTTTCTATAGCACAAAAGCCCGCCGGGAACCCGGAGGCGCTTGAGCTGCGCTTTCTGGGCCGCAAAGGCGAACTGGCCCTGCTCCTGCGGGACCTGAAAGATATTCCCCTGGAAGAGCGCAAGCCTTTGGGCGCGCTGGGCAATACCGCCAAAGAAGAGATGACGGTGAAACTTGCCGGGCTGAGAGGCGCAGCCGGCCCCTCAGGGGCCGCCGTTAAGTCGGACCTGGACCTGACTCTGCCGGGCTGGCCTTTCCCCAGGGGCAGTCTGCACCCGCTCACGCACACGATGAACCGTCTGGCCGAGGGCTTCCTGAAGCTCGGCTTCACCATGTCCGACGGGCCGCTCATCGAGGACGATCATCACAATTTCGAGGCGCTGAACTTCCCGCCGTTCCATCCCGCGCGCGACATGCAGGACACGTTCTATGTCGACCTGAAGGATGCGTCGGGCAAGGATATGCTGCTGCGCACCCACACTTCCCCGGTGCAGATACGTTCCATGGAGAAACAGGAGCCGCCGCTGCGTGTTTTCCACACCGGCCGCGTGTTCCGCTCCGAGGCCGTGGACGCCAGCCATTCTTTCACCTTCCACCAGATAGAGGGGCTTTACGTCGATAAGGGCGTGAGCATGGCCGACCTGAAATGGACCGTGGACGCTTTCATGAAGGACCTGTTCGGCTCCGCTGTGAAGACGCGTTTCAACCCTTCCTATTTTCCGTTCGTGGAACCGGGCGCGGAAGTGGAGATGTCCTGCATTTTCTGCAAAGGTTCCACAGGGCGCTGTCCCGTCTGCAAGAGCACCGGCTGGCTGGAGCTGATGGGCGCCGGCATGGTGCATCCGAACGTGCTGAAAGGCTGCAAGTACGACCCTGAAAAGTGGAGCGGCTTCGCCTTCGGCGGCGGCATAGAGCGTTTTGCCATGCTGCTTTACGGCATCAGCGATATGCGCATGCTTTATGAGAACGACCTGCGTATCTTGAAGCAGGTCCAGTAGGGGGCGGTTTCACCGGGAAGACCGGAACGCGGAACCGCCGTCGAGAAAGTCGCCTTCGGCGACACGCACACCGTGCTCGCGGCTGCCCGCCTCGGGCCTCGCGCTGTGCAAGCCCGGCCCTCCGGCAGGCTTGCGCTAACCCGGTCTCCCCGTTGAAACCTAAGGGTTAGAAGTAGAAGAGAAAAAAGGCATGAAAATCTTATACTCGTGGCTTGCTGACTTTATCGAAAATCCTCCGCCGCCGCAGGAGCTGGCGGAGAAGCTGGGCCGCATCGGGCTGAAGGTGGAGGAGACAAAGAAGACCGGCGCGTCGTTTACCGGCGTCTGCGTGGGACGGATAGAGAAGATAGACAGGCACCCCAACGCCGATAAACTGGCGCTGGTGGAGGTCAGCGACGGCAAGGACGTGCTGCGCGTGGTCTGCGGCGCGAAGAATATCGCGGTGGGCCAGAAGATCCCTTTTGCCAAAGTGGGCGCCGTTCTTTCCGGGGGGGAGCTTAAGAAGGCCAAAATACGCGGCGTGGAATCGGAAGGGATGATCTGCTCCGCCGATGAACTGGGTCTTGAAGGTTATGATAATACCGGGATACTCGTCCTGTCCGATTGCGCCGCGCCGGGCGCGGATGCCGCTGCGCTTTTCCCTAAAGCCGATTATACGCTTGAAGTGGAGATGCTTCCCAACCAGTCGCATTGTCTTTCACATTACGCGCTGGCGCGCGAGTTCTGCCTGTTCTACGGGCTGAAGCTGAAGGAAGCGGAAATTTTCGGGGGAGCGGCGCCGGACCGCGGCCTTCCCGTGTCTATAGAAGCGCCGGAGCTGTGCTGGCGCTACACCGCCATAGTTATGCGGGGCGTGCGGGGCGCAAAGACCCCGGACTGGATGGCCGAGCGCCTGCGCGCGATGGGTTCCAACCCCAAGGGGAATATACTTATAGACGGAGCCAATTACGTAATGTACGAGCTGGGCCAGCCGCTGCATTGTTTTGATATTTCAAAGCTTGCCGGCCCGGAGATACGCGTGCGCAGGGCTCTGCCCGGCGAGGCGTTCAGGACGCTGGAGAACAGAGACCTGAAGCTGGACCCCGGTATGCTCGTCATAGCCGACGCGAAGCGCCCGGCGGCGCTGGCCGGCGTGATGGGCGGGCTCGAGAGCGCGGTTTCGGACCTTACCGACGCGATACTTATAGAGTCCGCGCGCTTTCATCCGCCCACGGTGCGCCTTGCCTCCAAGACCTCCGGCATAAGGAGCGAGTCCTCCTACCGCTTCGAGCGCGGCACGGATCCGGAGCTTACCGTTAAAGCGGCGCGCCGTTTTGCCGGGCTCATACTTGAGGCGGCACAAGGCGCCAAAGTGGAGCAGGTGTCCGACAATTACCCGGTCAAATACCAGCCGCCGGTCATCGAGGTCTCGCCGGAGCGGATCAACGCCATTCTCGGCACCGGCATAGCCGCCGGTGAGATCTACGCCTGTCTTAAAGCTTTTCAGCCGGGCATCAGGGACGTTAAGCCGTGGAAATTCCTGGTGCCGTCCTACCGGAAGGATATCGAATCCGTCTGGGACGTTTCCGAAGAGGTCGCGCGCTATATAGGGTACGACGTTATCCCTTCGGAGTCCGCTATGCCCATGCGGCCGTCCTGCGTGACGGCGAACTGGGCCGCTTGTGCCGAGATGAAGAATACTCTTGCGGCGCTGGGCTTTTCCGAGGCGTATAATTACGACCTGGTATCGTCCAGGGAAATTGAGGCCTGCGCGCTGGACGCGGCCGGGGCTATAGAGCTCAGGAACCCGCTGTCGTCTGATTTTCAGTATCTGCGCCAGACCCTGCTGCCGGGGCTGCTGAAGACCTTGCGCTATAACCTCAACCGCGGCCGCGATTCCGTGCTGGTGTTCGAGACGGGCTCGGTCTATGCCGGGAAGGACGCCGCAAAGACCGAGCGGGTGGATTGCGCCGGGCTGATGTGCGGCGGCTTCCCGGAGGGCGGCTTCTGGAAGGGCGGGCAGGGTTCGGCGGAGTTTTACCACCTCAAGGGCGTCGTGAGCCGGCTGTTTGCGGGAAAGGGCGGTTTCCGTTTTGAGAAGCCGAAGAAGGCGCCGGAATATTTTATGCCGGATGCCTGCCTTGAGATGAAGCTGGGCGGCGGCTCCGCGGGGTACGTAGGGCGGTTGTCGCCGGCGGTGGCCGGGGCTTTTGACTTCAAGGATAATAATATTTTCTATTTCGAGGTCCCGCTGGATTGCCTTGCCGCGGCCTGGAAGCCGGATTTCTGGCAGAAGATCGCGAAGATCAAGCCGGTGTCGGCTTTCCCTCAGAATTGGCGGGACCTGTCCATAGTGCTGGAGGAGCGTTATGCGTGGGGGGAGCTGGAGCGTTCGTTCTCCGGCATACAGGACCTTGCCTCGGCGCGGCTTATAGACGTGTTCAAAAGCAAGAATATCCCCGGGGGTCACAGAAGCCTGACGATACGGTTTTCTTTCTCGTCCATGACGAAGACCCTCAACGACACGGAAGTGGGCGAGCGCATGAGCGCCGTGCTGGCAAAACTTTCAAAGGGCTTTGGCGCTAAACTCCGCTCCTGAGGCGGCCGGCTTTGTTTCGGAAATACCCGCGGTTCCCCTATAATAAAATGCGCGATTTCTTAAAACGCCTCCGTGCGCGCCGCCCGGTCCCGGTATCCGTGCAGCGCTTATTTATTTATGGCCGCCATCGTCCTTGCCGCTTATAACGCGCGCTACGCGCATTGTTCCCTGGGCCTGCGCTGTCTTATGGCCAATCTCGGGGAGCTTGCGCCCCGTGCCGAAATGCTGGAATTCGGCCTTGAGCTGCGCGCCGCCGAGGCCGCCGAAGCCGTGCTGGCGCTTAAGCCGCGCATAGCCGGGCTGGGGGTATATGTCTGGAACGCGCGCGAAAGCGCCATGCTCGCCGCCGAGCTTAAGCGGCTGTGCCCGGAACTGATACTGGTGCTGGGCGGGCCCGAAGTGAGCTATGAGACGGATGCCCAGGAGATCTGCCGCTGCGCGGATTTTATCATAACAGGCGAAGCTGACTTTGCCTTCGCCGGGCTTTGCCGCCGCCTGCTGGCCGGGGGCGCGCCCGACGCTAAGCTGATACAGGCGCCGCCTCCGGACCTGGCGGCCCTGGAGCTGCCTTACGGGCTTTATACCGGCGAGGATATAGCCGGCCGCGTCATCTACACGGAAGCTTCCCGCGGCTGTCCGTTCGGCTGCGAATTCTGCCTTTCGTCGCTGGATAAGGCGGTGCGGTGCTTCCCGCTTGAAAAACTTTTTGCCGCCTGGGAAAGCCTGCTGGCCAAGGGCGCGCTGCGCTTCAAATTCACCGACCGTACTTTCAATCTTGATGCCGGGCGCGCCGGTCTTGTGCTTGATTTTTTTCTAAAAAGGTACAGGCCGGGCCTTTTTCTGCATTTCGAGACGGTGCCGGACCGCTTCCCGGAGGAGCTTTTTGGGCTGCTGCGGAAATTCCCTCCCGGCTCGCTGCAGCTTGAGGCGGGCGTGCAGACCTTTAACGAAGACGCGGCCCGGCGGATAAACAGGAGGCAGGATAACGCCGCGGTGGAGCGGAGCCTGCGGCGCCTGCGCGGGGAGACCGGAGCCTATCTCCATGCCGACCTGATAGCCGGTCTGCCGGGGGAGGACCTGCAAAGCTTCGCCGCCGGTTTCGACAGGCTCTATACCCTGCGCCCGCACGAGATACAGCTGGGCATGCTGAAACGGCTGCGCGGCGCCCCTATTTCCCGCCACGACGGGGAATGGGGGATGGTCTACAGCCCTTCCCCGCCGTATGAGATCCGGCAGAACCGGCTGCTGGACTTTTTTACGGTGCAGCGCCTGCGGCGTTTCGCGCGCTACTGGGACCTGGTAGTCAACAGCGGTGTTTTTGCGGGGGCGGCGGAGGAGCTCTGCCGCGGCGGCTCGCCTTTCGGCGCCTTCCTTGCTTTCAGCGGCTGGCTGTACGCGCGCACCGGGCAGACCCACGCTATTTCACGCGCCCGCCTGCGGGGGCTGCTGGCGGAGTACCTGGTCTCGGAGTTGAAACGCGATGTGAAAACAACGGCTGTTATGATGGAACGAGATGCCGTTAATTCCCTGCGCCGCCGCGGCGGCCTGCCGCGCCGGCAGGCCCTGCGGAATAATTCAGGTGAAACAAGCGCGGGATAATATAGTTTAATATAATGGTTCCAGTGGTGACATGGGACTTTGTGGGGGGGGGGACTGACGGGAGAATTTTATGAAAGTGCTTATTGTGGACGATAATGCCGGGACCAGGAGCATGATGAGTATCATCCTCAAGCGCACCGGCCACGAAGTGGTGGGGGAGGCCGGCGACGGGGAAAGCGCCGTGAAGGCTTTTACGGAGCTTAAGCCTGACGTGGTGCTGCTCGATATAATCATGCCGGGCAAGTCCGGAGTAGAGGTGCTGGGGGAGATAATGGAGCTGGATCCCGCGGCCAAAGTTATAATGGTGACTGCGGTGGAGCAGGATATCATCAACAGTGAGCTCCAGGGGAAAGGAGCGGCTGCTATAATTTATAAGCCTTTCTCTTTCGACGATTTCGAAAAAGCGTTCAAGAAGATCTGATAGCTGCGCAACACGTATGGGCAACAAAGATATTGCGGCGTTGGAGCGGCTGGCCGCTGCGGGCATTGTAAAATGCCTGGACAGGATAGCCAGGGCATATTCCGGAGCCTGGCGGCTGTCGGGGGTGTCCGCCTTCTCCGGCACTATGTCCGAAGCCATCGGGCGGCATGAGTTCAAGGGGCCCGCCGCCGCGGTCCGGATAAAAGTGGATTGCGGGCTGCCGTTCGCGGCCGTGCTTCTCTTCAACACGGCGGATATCGGGCACATTTCCCAATGCTTCCTGGGCGAGCTGTTCTCGGATGCCCGCAAGATAGAGCAGTTTGAGGACGTTATGCTGCTGGAGATCGGCAACATCATCCTGAACGCACTTATTAACTCCCTGCTCAACGCTATAAAACAAAGCGCGGTGCCTTCCGTGCCGGCGCTGTTCAGAGGGGATGCGGGGAGCATACTGCAGGGACTTGGCGGTACGAGCGGCACCGCCGCGGGGTCGCGCATGATAGCCGCCGGAATTTCCGTGGAGCTGGACGGCCGGGCCTGCCGCGGCGGGATTCTAGCCATGATCCCCGAAGAACTGGCTGCGCGCATGGAGTCCGCGGCCTGACAAAGGCGGCCTGAAGCACTCCGGGGAAACCCGTTTTTTTATTTTTCGCCATTCGGCGCTATGCCCATCCGGCCTGGCCCGCTCCCCGCGGCGCCCTGCACAAGCAGAGATAACACACTTTAAACCCGGAAGAACCGTATTTATTATAAAATACAAGCCGTATGCTTAAGCTCCTTCATGCCGCGGACCTGCACCTGAGCTCCGGCCCCGAGCGCGAATACGGCCTGGAAGTGCTGCGCGAGCTGATAAGCCTGGCCAATTCAAAACAGGCGGATCTCCTCCTGTTCTGCGGGGATCTTTTCGACTCTTTTAAGGACATAAAGGACGCTAAACTTCTGGGCGCCGTCAGGGATGAGGCGCAGAAGCTGCACAAGAACTGCCGCATCCTGTACATTCCCGGCAACCACGAGTCCCTCGGCATGGGCGAGAAGGACAAGCTTTCCAATTTTAATTTCGGCCGCGTGGAGCTAATGGCCGATCCCGCTTCCGTTTTCGGCGGCAGAACGCTGGAGCTGCCGGCGGCGGATATAGTCTGTGTGCCGCATGCGCAGGATTATTCCGGCTACCGCAAGTGGCCGCTGCCGCCCAAAAGGGAAGGCACGGCGCGCGTGCTGCTGATGCACGGCACCAGTTCCGCGGTCTACCGCGGGCCGGACCCGGAAGAAGGCAGCGCGGGGGTTATCCCCGACAGTCTTTTTGACTGGCTTGAGACGGACTACGCCGCTCTCGGGCATGTTCATTCCGCGCGGGAAAGCCGCATAGGCGCCGCACTGGCCGTTTATTGCGGCTCGGCCCGCGTCTGGCGCAGGCGCGAAGAGGGCCCGCGCAAGGCCGTCTATTTCGAGATAAAGGACGGGGAAATAGGGGGCAAAGAAGACCTTCTCCTGCAGTCGGCCGGGCAGTGCCGCGCCTTCACGCTGCCGCTGGAGCCTGACGCCGGAGTGTCCCCGGCGGCCATGCGCGGGCTGCTGGAAAAGCTTTCCTCGCCGGAGCGGGACTATGTGGTGGTCTCGCTGTCCGGGCTGGTGGAGGACGCCAACGCGCTCACCGCCACCGAAAGGGCGCTGGACGACGTGCTCCGGGCCAAGAACCCGCGCAGACTGGAGATCTTAAGCGGCGGGGTGGAGAACTACGGCGGCGCGGCTTCCAACGAACTGGCCAAACAGTTCCTTACCAGGCTGGACGCGGTCAGACCGCAGGCCGGCTCCACGGAAACGGAGCTCTGGTTCGCCGCAAGGCGCCAGGGGCTGGCCGCGCTTACCGATCGGGAACTTGAGTAGGCCGTCTGAAGGCCATAGGCTGGTCATGATAGAGAGCATCGAACTTACAGCTTACGGAAAGTTCAGGGAAAGGCGTTTTTCCCTGGGGCCTCTCACCGTAGTATACGGCCCCAACGAATCCGGCAAGACCACGGTATTCGACGCGCTGTTCGAGGCGGCCTGCGCTTCCGCCTCCAGGCGCGGCCAGGTCTGGACCAGGCTTTCCGACCGTTACGGGGAGGACCGGCTTTTTAAAACCGAAGGCGGGGTCCCGGTTTTTGAGAACGCGGTGGAATTCCTGGAGCTGTTCTCCATTCGCGCCGGCCAGGTAAGCATAGACGCCGAAAACGGGGGGTCCTGGACGGAAGCGGCGAAAAAATCCCTTTACAGCCATGGCTTCAGTCCCGCGGAAATAGCCGCGAAGCTGGAGAAAAGAGCTTCCACTTCTAATTCCACAAAACACCAGAAGAACCTTAACCGCCTTAATTTTGAACTGGCCGCTCTCCGCGTAAAAATAGCGGACCTGCACGCCCGTGAGGCTTCCGTCCTCCGGTCCAAAGAACGCCTGCTGGAGCTTGAAGCGGAGATAGCCGGGCTGGAAGAAAAAAGGGCGGGGTTCGACGCGGAGCTTTCCGGCGCGCGCGACATCCTGGAAAAGCATAAGCTGGACCGCGCGGCGGCGGAGGTAATGCACGACAGGGATTTTGCAGCGGAAGCGGTACGCAATGAAAGCAAACTGAAGGAGCTTTCCGCCTGCAAGGCCGAGGGTATCAGGGACTATGACGTGCTGCTGGAAAAGATTGCCGGGACCGAGCGCGTCCTGGCCGAAACGGGCGGCGCCCTGACGGCCGCCGGGGAAACACTGGAGCGGCTGGGATCCGAACGGGCTTATTATGAAGAGGGGTTGAACACGGCGCGCAGCGAGGCCGCCGCCGCGGTCGAACTGCTGCCGGAAGCGGCGCGGATAATTTCGCGCAGGAACGGGCTGCTGGGAGAGTTGCCCGTCAAAACGCGCTACGGCCTGTGGGCCGCCGGCGCCGCGCTGGCCGTACTGGGTCTTGTCATAGCAAGGCATACCGCGCTTGGTTACCTGCTGATCCTGGCCGGCCCGGCGGCCGCCTTCTGGCTGGACCGGCTTTTATTCCGTCCCAAAGACCCGGCGGCCGCGCAGGCCAGGGAAAAAGCCGAGCTCGGGATCCTGTTCGGCCGCTGGACCGGCCTGGGCCACGGCAAGGAGAAAATAGAACGCGGGACTGCCGAAGAAGTGCAGGAAATCCTGCTGTATTATAAAGCGATCCCGGCCTCGTTCGAGGCCGCGCTTGTAAATAACAATAATGATACGCTAGCCGCGCAGGAGGCCATAGGGCAGCTGCAAAGCAAGACCCAGGCCCTTGCCGGAGAGAAGGAATCCGCCGCCGGAGCCGCCGCGGCCTGGCTGGCCGCCGCCGGCTGCGCCGACCGGGACGAATATCTGGCCAGGGCCGGCCGGTACGAGGCGCTGGAACAGGCAATTAATGAAGATTCCGGCCGGCTCAAGGAACTGCTGGAGCTTGAAAAAAATTCCTGCGCCGCTTCGTTGCTTACCCTTCTGGACAGCCGCGTAAAAGAACTGGAGGGGCGCGGGGCGCGTCCGCGTCCGGACGCCGACCGCGACATAACCGCCCAGGAGGGCCGTATCAGGGAACTGGGGGACTCCGCTCGTGCGCTGGAAGACGGGATAAATTCCAAAAAACTTGAGCGCGAGAACCTGACCGCTTCTTTCGGCTCGACCCTGGAGCGGGTGCCGGAAGAGCTTAACGAATTGCGGGTGACGGAATGCGAACTGGAGCGGGAGATAGCGGCCTCCGAACTGCTGCGCGCGGGCGCCGAATGGGCCGCCCGGCTCTACCGCGAGATAGAGACGGATTCGGCAGGGAAGTTCGCCCTCCTCGCCGGGAACGTTAAGAAGCTGCTGGAAAGGGTCCTGCCGCTGTCCGACCCCGAAATTACCGCCCTGGACCTGGGCGGGATCTCGCTCCGGGATTTCGGCGGGGACCTGCGCCGCCTGGAGCAGCTCTCTTCCGGCACCAGGGACTGTTTCATGCTGGCCGCCAGGCTGGTCCTGGCCCGGTCGGCGCGCGGCGAGGAGCCGGGGCTGCTGCTGCTGGACGATCCTTTCGCCTCCCTGGACGCGCAGCGGCGCGCGGCGGTCCTGACCATGCTCGGCGACTTCCAGGAAGAGACCGGCTGGCAGATAATACTTTTCACAAAGGACGCGTCGCTTCGTTCCGCGCTGGAGCAGAACCCGCGTACTGTGGTCTGCCTGCTTGACTGATCATGCATATCGAATTGAGCGAAAAACTTAAAAGCTTCAAGCCTTTTCTTTTCGAGGAGCTGTACAGGAAGGAGAAGGCGGAGCGGACCAGGGGCAAGGACATTATCAGCCTTGCCGTGGGCGATCCGGACATCCCCACGGACAAGAGCATAGTGGCTTGCGCCGTAAGCGAGGTGCGCAAAGGCGCCAATCACCGGTACCCGAACACCAAGGGGAACGAGAACCTGCGCCGGGCCGTCTGCGAATGGCATAAGAGGCGGCACGGGCTCGTCTTCGACCATGACAAAGAGGTGTCCATACTGGTGGGCTCCAAAGAAGGCATAGCGCATCTGCCGCTGGTGGTGATGAACAGGGGCGATTACTGCCTTATCCCGGACCCCACCTATCCCACCTACAGGACCGGCGTGGTGCTTTCGGGGGGGCGCGTCCACGACGTGCCGCTGGAAGAGAAGAACGATTTCCTGCCGGACCTGGGGAAGATACCGCAGAAAATACTGGGGCGGACGAAGCTGTTCTTCATAAATTACCCCAACAATCCCACCGGCGCCGGCGTCACGCTGGATTTTTTCAGGGACCTGGTAAAATGGGCGCGCAAGAACGAGGTGATAGTTGCGCAGGATGCGGCCTACTGCGAGATCTATTTCGACGAACCCACGCCGAGCATCTTCCAGGTGAACGGCGCGCGCGACTTGGCGGTGGAGTTCTATTCGGCTTCCAAGACCTATTGTATGGCGGGCTGGCGCGCCGGCTGGGTGGTGGGCAATGGCAAGCTGGCCTGTGCGCTTAACCAGCTCAAAGAGAACATAGATTCCGGCCAGTTCAACGCGGTGCAGAACGCCGCCGCTTTCGCGTTGAGGAACCATGAGAAGATCCTGCCGGCGGTAAGGGGGCGGTTCAAGGCCAGGGCCGCGGCTTTCTGCAAAGGCCTGCGCGAGAGCGGCTGGCATTTCGTGGAGCCGAAGGGCAGTTGCTTCGTCTGGGCCAGGCCCCCGGTGAAATGCCCCTCGCTGGACGCGGTCTGTTATATGCTGGAGAAAGCTTCCCTGCTGGCCGCGCCGGGCTCGGGCTTCGGCAGGTTCGGCGAGGGCTTTATAAGGTTCTCTCTGACGGAGCCGGAGCCGGTCCTGGCCACGGCCATCAAAAGAATAAGAGCGCTGGACTGGTCCGGTCTCTGAGCGCCGCCATCGGCGGCCCGGAGCCGGTCGCTGGTATTGATGCTTCAGTTATTTCGTTACGCTTCCTTAATTGATTCTTCTGAAAATCTTTGGGACCAACGCTCCGCAACCGACCCCAATTTCCCTAACGGCTCGGAACTCCCTTTTGAAAAATCTTTTTCCGTGAACTGGAAGGGGAAAGTTCCCGGCACCCCCCTTGCAGACGGAAATTATAAGCTGAAGGTCCCGGTTTGGGACACCGAGGGCGTCCCAAATCAGGCCCCGACCAACACCTCCGACCCTACCGGAATCGCAAAAGTGGAATTCAAGCTTGAGGAGATGCCCGCCACCACGGCCAGCCGCGCCCTTATCCTGGCCCTGCCGGAAGGCGCCGAGCTGCTTTCCATCCTGCCGGAACCGGACAGGCGGGCCGCCGCCGCCGGCCAGACCCTGCCGGTCTATTCCCGGTACTTCCCCGCTAACCGCATCTTTACCAGCACCGCCCGCTTCCGCCTTCCCGCGGAAGCGGCTTAACAACCCGAAGGGCGCCAGCTATGCGGGCGGAAAATTACAACTGCGATTTTCAGGCTAGAAATTCCTGAATTTCCCCGGGTCGCAGGCCCGCTCCTGCCGCATGGCCTGGGGGCAATCTTGGAAATACGGGGTACTGGCCTCCCAATATCTGCGTTCCAGCTTCCCCAGGAAAACACCATAATCGTGCAGGGTCGCTATCCAGCAATGAGCTGTCCGGTCTTCATTGAACAGGTATAGATTGCCCAGAAAGTTCTTGCAGCCGAAGATAGCTATCTCCGTAAAGCCTACAGCCGTGCCGTCATCGCGGGCAGCGGCGGTAAATCTCAGGTTCCCGCCGGAAACCGCGGGGCTTGGTCCAAGGCCGGCGCCGTCTGTTGCCTTTTCCATAAAATCGACCGTCCAGGCCCCCGCCGACGGGGTAGAGGGATCCAGACTGCCAAGGACCCGCAGGGCCGCTTCCCAGTCCTTGCCGGCGGGGTAGCCCCGGGCCGAGCGGAAAGTAAGGTAATAGCGATGCAGGTATTTGTGCAGCACGCCTTGTACCCGGTAGCGCGCGCCCCCCTTCGCGGCAGCGGTAGAACGGAAATACTCGAACATGGAGTAGTCCGACAACTGCTCGCGCAGCGCCGGCGGGTTCCCTGCCCGTTCGCGCGCCCTGGCGAAAACATCCTCCGTCAGAACGGCCTTTACGTCCGGCACATTCTCGGCGGCAATATCAAGCGTGAACGCGCGCGACTTGGGCGCCAGGGAGTACACCGGCGTTATCCCCTTATGCGCCACCCCGGGCACGGCCGCCACGCTGGACCAATCTGCGGGAAGCCGTATAACATGCTTAAGGTCCTTGGCGGTGAGCCACGCCGCCTCGCCCGCGCACAAGGGCGAAGCCAAGGCAGCCAGCACCGCACACAATAGCATCCGCTTCATGATAATAGATTTTACAACTTAGCCCGGCTGTTCCTCCCGCTTAATTATAAACACAATTGCCAGCCTTGCGTTGAAGAGTTAAAATAGGGGAAAATCAGGGGGAGCTATGGGATTATTCGGAGATCTTTTCAGTTCAAAGAACGGCCCCGAGGCCCGGGCCTTCGTAATGAAGGCCGCGGATGTCTTCGGTATTGCCGGCCGCGGCGCCCTGGTTACCGGCCGGGTTGAAGCCGGCGCCATTGCTGACGGCGATACGGTCTATTTCACCTCCGTCACAGGCAAAAAGCTGTCCGCGCGCGTAAAAGTGGAGCTGGACCAGGATAAATGCCCCGGCTAGGTTGCCGCCGCCGGCATGAACGCCGGCCTTCACCTGCCCGGCATAGAAAAAGAAGAGATCGCCGCCGGCACCCTGCTCACCGGCCTGCCGCAATAAATAGAAAGAGGACAGCCCTTATACAGGTGACTGTTCTCAAGATCGCCCCGGAATGATCATCCGACGACCATCGATAATTAATGCCGCTGCTGTGGCTTAAACACCGTCACAATGTTGCTTATATCGTTTTAGGCTGGAACACATAATGTGGTATACTGTTCTATAGAAAAACAATATTCCGGAGGTTATTCCTGCGCCATGAACGAGATATTTGACGAATGGGATGCGTACGCGCTGAAAAAGACCCTGCTTCCGCGGGCTTTGGACCCGGAAAAGATCCTGCGTGAATCGGCCCTGAAAATAGTCGCGCTTACAGGAATACGCCGTTGCGGCAAATCAAGCGCGCTTATCCTGCTAAGACAGAAACTTGCGCAGGAAGGTAAAAAGGCCGCCTATCTGAACCTTGAGGACAGCCGGATCAAGGATTCCCCGTCCCTGCTTGACGACATCCTGAAATGGTTCGGGGATCGCGGCTATCTGCTGCTGGATGAAATAACCAGCGCCGCGGACTGGGAAGGCTGGCTGTTAAGAAATCACGAGATGCTGAAAGGCCGGCTGAACCTGGTAATAAGCTCTTCCCGCAGTTCGCTTGCCAGGCCCTCAAAACCGCTCAGGGGAAGGATCTCGGCGCACGAACTCGGGCCCCTTTCATTGGCTGAATTTTTAAAATTCAGGAAAATACAGGTGGAGCCGACCACCGCGGGAACAGGGAGATGGGAAAGAGCTTTTGGGGATTATCTCACTTACGGGGGCTTTCCGGAAGCGGCGCTCACTGCGGACAAAACCGACAGGGTCAGGCTGATCGCCTCCTATTTCCGCGACGTAGTCGGGCTGGATGTGGCTGAAATTTCATCCTCGGAAATCTCAGCGGTGGAAACCTTCGGAAAATACATTATTGAAGCGCCGTATTTTTCGGCTTCAAAATGCCTGCGTTTTTTTCAGACGCTCGGCCATAAGATCGGCAAGTCAAAACTGCTCCAGCTGGAAAAATATGCGCAGGACAGTTACCTTTTTTTCTTCGTTCCGATCTTCTCACATACGCTCAAGGACCGGGCGCAATACCCCCGCAAGGCGTACCTGGGCGACACCGGCTTTCTTTATGCCATAAGCGGCCGCACCGACCTGGGCAGACTTTTTGAGAACGCAGTCTATC
The DNA here is from genome assembly GCA_002779045.1 of Elusimicrobia bacterium CG08_land_8_20_14_0_20_59_10. GTDB lineage: Bacteria > Elusimicrobiota > Elusimicrobia > Elusimicrobiales > UBA9959 > UBA9959. The sequence goes on from PEXO01000066.1 coordinate 16,557, forward strand.
TGGAACTGCGCCGCAGGCTTTCCCCCGTGACGGACCTCCACTACTGGAAGGATCAGGCTGGAGCGGAGACGGATTTTGTAGTCCGCGAAGGGCTGCGCGCGGTAAAAGTTATCCAGGCGTGCTATTCAATAAAAGATAAAAAAACCGAACTACGCGAAACCCGCGGCCTTGCCGCCTGCGCCCGGAAATTCGGCTTATCCGCCGGCACCATAATTACAGTAAGCGACGAGGGGGAAAAAACGATCGAAGGCGTGAAGATCCGCTTCGTTCCTTTCAGGAAATGGCTGGCAGCCCCCGGCCTGCGGTAAACCGGGTTAATACACGCCAGGGATACCACAGTGCCGCCAATGTCATTCGGCATATAAAACTACAGGGAGAAACAATTATGAGATCGGTGCCGCCCAATGCAACGTTCAGCGTTATCAGGAGATTTGCCAAAGACGCGCATAAAACGGCCGAAGAGTTCGGCCGGGCGCTGGACAGGTTCGGGCGCGAGCCCGGGGAGCCCTGGCAGGCCGCCGCCGACGGGTTCCGGGAAAAGCTGGCCGGGCTTGGCAGGGAGCTGGCCGGCGTAAAAGGAAAAAATTCCCTGCCGGCGGCGGCGCGCAGGGAATTCGCCGCCCGCGTGCAGGCGCTTGCCGGGGACCTGGCCGGGCTGCGCAGTATGCTGCGCTGCGCGGTGCTGGACGCCTGCCCGCAGGAAGAGATAAAGCGCCCCGCGGACGGCGCGGCCGAAAGGATTTGGAAGGACTATGAAAAAATTACTGCCGGGACCTCGGACCGCGTACTGCGGCTGGACGCTGTGGTGCGGCTGGCGCGGCGCTCCCACGACCCCGCCGCCGCGTTCACGCTGGTCTGCCCGCTGCTGACGGAGCGCCTGGACACGCCTGGCCTGTTCTATATCGTGCCCGCGCTCGGGACCCTGGTGCAGCACATCCCCCTGCCGCGCCTCGGGGGGCTCACCCTCATGGAGAGCATTGCGAAGGATTTCAGGGAACAGACCCTTTCAGGCGCCGCCACGGACGGCCTCTTCACCAGGTTCCTGGAAGGGATGCTGTCCGAAGACCCCGCCCGGCGCAAGGAAGCCCGCAAAGAGCTTGACCGTGTAAGGACCGCCAGCACCGACGAGCGCTGCGGCCGCGGTTCACAAGGCGGTATCTCCAACAGCAGGGAGATCTTGGGCGTCTGGACGGGCGTGAAGGCCGCGCTTTCCCACCCGGACCCGGTCCGCCGCCGGGCCGCGCTCTGCGCCCTCCCGGTGCTGCAGTTCAGTTTCATCACCCGTGAATTCCCGGGCGAGTGCGCGGAATTCATTGCGCGCGGCCTGTGGGATGAGGATGGTACCGTACGGTATAAGACGCTGCGCTTCGCTTCGGACCTGGCGCTGATAGGCAGGGTGCACGAACCGGAAACCCTCGCGCTCCTGGAGAAGACCGCTGAAGGCCTGCTTCCCAAAGCGGAGGGGAAAAGGCCGCAGACGGCGGCTTCCGCGCGCAAGCTGCTTAAGACCATAGCGGGCATCCGCAAGTACGACAGGGAGCGGGCGGCCGCCCCCGCGCCCCGCGCCGCCGGGCCGGAGGCCGGGGGCCGGGAGCTTTCCTTTACAATTCCTATCCGCCGGCCCTTTGAGACGGTCTTCCAGTTTAAAATAACCCTGCTGGGGACGGAGCCGCCGGTGTGGCGGCGCATACAGGTGCCCGGCTCCTATACTTTTTACGACCTGCACGTCGCCCTGCAGAACGCCATGGGCTGGACCGACAGCCACCTGCACGCGTTCGAAACAGCCGGCGCGCGCCGGGTACGCATAGAATCGCCCTACGCCGCGGAGGATATTTACGAAGAAATAAACGACTTCACCACCGAGGCCGCCTTGGCGAAGTATTTACAGCGGGAGGGCGACGCGGCCGTCTACGAGTACGACTTCGGCGACGGCTGGCGGCACGAGGTTACGCTTGAGAAGATACTGCCGAAAGCCCCGGGAATAACCTACCCCGTCTGCCTGGACGGCCGGCTGGCCTGCCCGCCCGAGGATTGCGGCGGCCCCGGCGGCTACGCGGACTGCCTGAAGCTCGCGGCCGGCAAGCGCCCCAACGAGGAAGAAGAGGAGAACCGCCGCCTGAAGACCTGGCTGGGCGACTGGCGGCCGGAGGAATTCGACCCCGGCGCGGTGGTTTTCGAAGACCCCCGCACCCGCTTTCTTGAAACCATGGAAGATGCTGAGCTTTAGCCCCGGCGATCCGGTGCTATCCGGTGACATAATACCTGGATTTGCGGATGGGGACTCCCCGGAGGAGGCCACAGGGAACCTGTTGAGGGATAATGACTATCTTGCGGAATCATCCTTTGATGAGGTTACTGCTTTGGAGCTTAAATCAGAGAAAGCCACGGTTCATTCTCTCAAAGAGCTCGTTGCAGCCAAGAGATAGGGGATATTGCATAAATGCCAGGTAATTACGACAACAATGAGATTGATGCTCAGGTCCGCGCTCTGGCGTTTGATTTCCTAAAGAAGCAAGCTGCTATATATGGGGACGTTATCGCGCGCACGATATTAGAGCGGGGATTTGAGTTCCAAGGGCATAATATCTCATTGATTGGGCCACAGGGGATTTTTCGTCCAGCCATTCTCCCTATCCCAATAAGCATTACTTCCGTTCCGATTATTGAAGGCAGGGAGCGGCCATACGATGATGAAGTAGGGGCTAACATCGGTATCGCGGAGACAATCCTCAACACCGGGATAATGTTGGTCTCCGGATGGCTATGCAGCACAATGTGCCGCTAATATATAATCATGGCGTCGTCCCAGGTAGATATATGCCGATCTGGCCCGCCTATGTAACACACGATGACCTCCAGAACTTAACTTTTAGCGTCGCAGTTGATGACGCGAAACTTTCATTTGTGTCCAATACGGATATGGTTGCAGCAGAGGCTCGCAGGCAATACGTAACAAGCAGGGTGACTCAGCGGTTGCATCAGCGGGATTTTAGATTCAAGGTGCTTGCGGCTTATCACTCTCAGTGTGCCATTTGTAGCCTTAGACATGAGGAACTGCTAGACGCAGCGCATATCCTGCCGGACACACATCCGCAGGGGCTTCCTGTTGTCCCGAATGGATTGGCCCTGTGTAAGCTGCACCATGCCGCCTTTGATCGGAATATTATTGGAATTCGTCCAGACTTAAAGGTGGAGATCCGCGAAGACGTGTGAAAAGAAACAGATGGGCCAATGCTTCAACATGGGCTGCAGGAATTCAACAATGCCCCCGTATGGATTCCTCGGAAAGATGGTCTGCGCCCCAGGCGGGAGTTTATTGAAGAACGGTATCAACTGTTCCGCGATTTCCAGCTGTGATAGCCGCAAAAGAACAATGGAAGATCCAACGCAAATTCAAACTGCCGCCGACGGTAAAGGGTGCCGGACACTGCGGCTGAAAATAACAATCCCGGTCGGCTGCTCGGTTGAATTGGGGATGGCTACATACCGCAGTCTATGGTAATATATTACCATAAACATGGTAAAATAAGACCATAAGCTATAAGGCGGAATGTGGCCGGGGCGGTTCCAGGAGAAGATCATGCTGAGTTTCAGGTCTAAAGTGGCGCGGAAGCTGCTTAACTATTTCTTCATCAACGAAAGCGCGGAGCTTTACGTGAACGAGGCCGCGCGCCTGCTGCAGGAGGACCCCAAGAACGTATACCGCATGCTGGTGCTTTTTGAAAACGAAGGGCTGCTCAAAAGCAGGTTCAAGGGCAGGGAGCGCTATTTCACTCCCGACAGGGGGGCGCCGGAGTATAAGAATTACAAGGCCGTTTTTATGCGCGGCGCCGGCGTGGAGCGCCTTCTGAAGGACGCCCTGGCCGGGCTTGAGGGTTTAAAGAGCGCGTATATATTTGGTTCGTACGCGAACGCCGGCTTTACCGCGCACAGCGACATAGACGTGCTCCTAGTAGGCGAGCACGCGCCGCTGGAGGCCGAGCGGGCGGTGTTCAAACTGCGCAAAAGTCTAGGGCGGGAATTGAACCTGGTCAGTATGACCACCGGGGAATTCGGCCGAAAAAAGGGGAAGGACCAGTTCCTGAAAAGCGTTTTCGAGAAAAAGACCATAAAGGTCGTCTAAAATGGACAAGAATTTCTTTTCCGCCCAGTCCTTTACTGCGGAGGAGCTTGAGAAGCTGCGTAAGTCCGCGGAGAAATACCTGGCGATCTCGGGGAAGAACCGCGAGCCTGAGGTGAAGTTCCATTTCACCTACATGGCGCTGATCAAAATAGGCATCTATCTGATAGCCAGGGAGGGCTACCGCGTTAAAAGCCGCCCGGGCCACCATCAGATGATGATAGAAGAGTTGGGCGAACTGCTGAAAAGCGAGGACGTTGTGAATACGGTGACATAATACTTATATGCCAATTGGCGGCTATAAAATACTACAGTATTCCGTCTGCGACGGTTGGGTGAATAATTTATTGGACGGGAAAAAGAACCCTTGTATATGCCTTCCTTGCCTCTAAGTGCAGAGCTGGATGTTGATGCGCGTTTATTTCATCTATAGTACCTGATGTAAAAGTGCAGCCATTGGCTGCATAAATGGTTCCTGGCTTGTTCACCTGTTAAAACTGTCACCAGTGGTGGCAGAAACTTCCCCAAAATAGCCGCTTCCAACCCGACAGACGGTTGTCGGGTTCGTATGCTATTTGTACGGCAAGGGGGGATTATGGCCATGAAAAAACAGGCAAAGAAAATTGTGGCGTCTGCGCCAGGGGATGATTTCGCCGGGCTGATCCAGAGCCTGACGCACGTTCATGAGTATTTAAAGTTCCAGGCGGCCAAAGCCGTTAACATAAACCTGACACTGCGCAACTGGGTCTTTGGTTGGCGCATCAAAGAATACGAGTTGAAGGGGCGGGACCGCGCAAAGTACGGGGAAGGACTATTCGCTGCGATAGCTAAAAGACTTACCGGTTTGGGAGTTCCCAACTGCGCACAATTGCAGCTCTATAGATATTGCAGGTTTTATCTGGCCTTCCCGGAGATTTTGGGTACACTATACCCAAAATTGGACCCAAGCGTAATTTTCGGGACAGTATCCAGAAAATCTGATTTCCTTCCAGCCAGGCAGGAAAAGGCAAAAGTGGGGATACTGCACCCACAATCCAACTTCCTTCCAGACAAGTTGCTAAGCGAGCTCTCGTACAGCCATCTTCAGGAATTATCGGAGGTGGAGGCCGCTACTTAGTTGGTAAAGGGGGCGCTCCGAAAAGGGATAGGGGCGCTGAAGGCTAAGGGCTATTTGTTAGAATTAGAGTTAATGAAACAGGTGGCTGCCGCGGTTATGGAGAAGGACGGGAAGGTGCTGATAGCCCGGCGCAAGCCGGGGGATGCGCTTGCGGGTAAATGGGAATTTCCGGGCGGTAAGCTGGAGCCGGGCGAGACCCCGGAAGTCTGCCTGCGGCGCGAGCTGATGGAAGAATTCGGTGTGGATACGAAGATAGGCGACTTTGTCTGCTCAAGCAGGTTCGAATACAAGCATCTGCAGATAGAACTGCTGGCGTACAGGGTGGCACATATTTCCGGGGAGTTCAAGCTGAACGACCATGACCGTATAGCGTGGGTGGCTGCCGCCGAGCTTCTGAAATACGATTTCTGCAGCGCGGATATCCCCGTGGTGAACAAGATCCTGGAATTAAAGAGCTGATGGCTACTAATCTTAAGTAACCGATGCCTGACAAACACAAACCTGTGCCGGTCCCCGCCGCGGCGCCTGAAGATCCGGAGCTCACCGCCGTCTTCGGGGCGGGGGGAGCCATCTCCAGGGCCATTAAGGGCTTTGAGCCGCGCGGCCAGCAGGCGCGCATGGCCGCGGCTGTGGCCCGCGCCATAGCCGCGCGCCAGCACCTTGTGGTAGAGGCCGGCACCGGTGTGGGCAAATCCCTGGCCTACCTTATACCGGCGGCCTTCTGGGCGGCGCGCGGCCGCAAAAAGATAGTTGTGGCCACCCATACCAAGGCCTTGCAGGCCCAGCTGGTAAAGAAAGACCTGCCGGTGGTGAAGGCCGTGCTGGAAGAACAGGGCCTGCCCCTTACTTATTTCCTGCTGATGGGCTCAAGTAATTACCTGTGCCTGTCGCGGCTGGCCAGGGCGGGCAAACAGGCGGCGGAGCTGTTCGACGAGGACGGCGTGCGCGCCGCGCTTGAGGAGCTGCAGGCCCGGGCGCCCGGCGCCGAAAGCGGCTGCCGCCAGGAGCTGCCTTTTTTTGTGCCGCAGCGCGCCTGGGAGGAAGTCTGCCGCGACGCGGACCTCTGCCTGAACAAGAAATGCCCCTTTAAAGGCGCCTGTTTCTACCGCAAAGACGTTGCCGCGGCCGCCCGGGCGGACATTGTGGTTGTAAACCAGCACCTGTACTTCGCCGGCATGCCGCTGCCGGTTTTTGACGCGGTAATTTTTGACGAGGCGCATAACCTTGAGCAGGTGGCGGCCGACTTCATGGGTTTCGTGCT
>PEXO01000123.1 GCA_002779045.1 Elusimicrobia bacterium CG08_land_8_20_14_0_20_59_10
CGGAGAGGTATCCTTCTTTATGTAGAACACGTCGTTAGCCGTGGTGGTGGTCCCGGCCATGGTCCAGACCCGCGCTGAGACGTAGTTGAAGCTGGATTTAAGCGCGTTAAAGTCCGCCTGCCAGTCCGTCGTATAATTGGCCGAGTTTATATTGGCGGCTATAGTGGTCCAGCCTTTCAGGACCTCCCCTGTCTGTCCGGGTCCGGCGGTGACCTTGTACTGGGCCGTGTCCAGGGCCGAGGCGCCCGTGGCGGAAAAGTCCACATTATAAACCGTCCCGGCCGAATTGCGCCAGGCGTCGTCGCCGCTTTGATTATCGGTCACCACCGGGGCGGCCAGGTCCACTACCGTGGAATCCTCCGGCCCTGTCTCGGCGGCGGGCGGAGCGGCCTCGTCGGTATTGCCGGCCCTGTCATAAGCCACTATCCTGAAACCGGCCGTGCCGGCGGAGGGGGCGGTGAAGGCTATGGGACTGGCGTTGAAAGTGGTCCCGAACTGCGTCCAGGTATAGGGCGCGGCCGTGTTCATGGTATAGTAAAGCCTCACATAATCCACTCCGGCGGGACCGGAGTCCGAAGCCGACCAGCCGACATTGAAATCCAGGCTTCCGGCATAATCCGGGGCGGCGGCCGCGCCGGCAGGCGGCTGCGTATCCTTGAGAACATTGAAGGCGTCCGCCAGTACGGCCGCGGAGCCGGCATTGTCATAGGCCCTTATGGAGATATAGTTGGTGCCCGGCTGGAGCAGCGTCCAGACCCCGACAGCGAGCGTCCACGGCCCCGGATAGGAGGCGGCATTGATCCCCGTGACATTATCCGTCCAGTCCGGGGAGAAGGGCCCGGCCCCGCCGGCTACCGTGGAGGCGCGGACCTGGAATCCGGACAGCAGCGAACCGCCGGCGTCGGCGAAGCCGACGGCGTAGGAGCCGGTATTGGCGGCGCGCCAGGCGGAGTCGCCGTCCTGCGAATCGGTTATGGACGGGGCCTGCGTGTCCTTGCGCACATAGAAGGCGTCGGTCAGCGTGGCGGTGGAGCCCGCGTTGTCGAACACGCGCACCGAAACATAGCCGGTGCCGCTCTGAAGCAGGGACCAGAGATCAGTCACCAGTGACCAGTCACCAGTATAAGAGGCCGAATTTACACTTGTTATGTTGTCGGTCCAGTCTGTTATAACGGTTCCTGTCTGCGCTGAGCCTGTCGTTATCTTAACCTGCACCTTATTCAACAGCGAGCCGCCCGAATCGGCAAAATCCACATTGTAAGCTCCGGAATTGGAATTGCGCCAGGCGTCGTCGCCGCTTTGGTTATCCGTAATGGAAGGGGCGGTGACGTCCTTGCGGACATAGAAGGCGTCGGTTACCGCCCTCAGGTTGGACGCGTTGTCATAGGTTCTGACGGAAACATAGGACTGGCCCTCTGGGAGCAGGTCCCAGTAACCGGTAACCAGTGACCAGTCACCAGTATAAGAAGCCGAATTTATACTTGTTATATTGTCGGCCCAATCCGTAATCAACGTCCCTGTCTGCGCCGGACCTGTGGTTATCTTAACCTGGACATTCTGCAACAGCGAGCCGCCGGCGTCTGCGAAGCTTACATTGTAAA
>PEXO01000265.1 GCA_002779045.1 Elusimicrobia bacterium CG08_land_8_20_14_0_20_59_10
AAACCCGCCAGTTCCCGCGCCACCGCAACAACTGCACCCCCCGGCGGGTGGGTACTGTAAAAGAGGCCCCAAAATTGCTATTTTATATGCTGGCGCATAATATAGATATCTTTTGCGCGTTCGGAGACTGAGGAATTAATGAACGGCGAGATGAAGGTGGGATTTTTTGTTCTGGCGGGCTCCGTGCTTTTCGGGGCCGCGCTTTTCCTGCTGGGAGATTACTCCTTCCGCAGCTACTACACCATTTCCGCCGAATTTTCCGACGTGGCGGGCCTGCCCGACAAATCCACGGTAAAGCTTTCCGGCGTGGAAGTGGGCAAGATAAAAGGGATATACCTGCGCAAGAACCGCGTGGTGGTGGAGCTGGCCATACTACAGGGCGTAAAGATCTACCACGGCGCCAGGTTCGTTGTGGGGTCCACCAGCGTGATAGGTTCAAAGTTCCTGCAGATAGACCAGGGCGACCCGACGCTGGGCCTGATAAGCCCCGGCGACACGGTAAAAGGCTCCGACCAGCTGTCGCTGGATAAAGCCGTGGCCCGTGCACTGGCCAGCCTGGAATCCCTGGTGGGCGATATACGCGGGCAGGGTAAGTTCGCCAGGAACCTGGCGGAAATACTCGACAACCTGCGCGAAACCACCGCCAATCTAAATGAAATAGTCTCCGCCGGCCAGCCCCACGCCGAAAAGACACTGGAGCGGCTGGATTCCATAACCGCCAAGCTCGACGAGATGCTTACCAAGACCGACGCCATAGTGGACAGGGTCAACCGCGGTGAAGGCGTTGCCGGCGCGCTCGTCTCCGACCAGAAGCTGAAGGAAGAGGTCACCTCTACGATAAGCAACCTTAAGGACGCCAGCGCTTCCGTCAAACAGGCGCTTAACCGCATGGGAGGCTTCCGCACCTACCTAAAGTGGGATTACAAGTACGAGCCCCTCGCCAATTCCTCGAAGAACAACTTCGGCCTGAAGATATACCCGCGCGAGGACCGCTATTACTACGTGGGCGGCGCCAACATGGTGAATACCAAGGACACCGCCCGCGGCGTCGATTACGAAGTGCTCAATACCGTGGACGCGCAGCTGGGCTGGGAGAAGGACGCTTTCGATTTCTACGCCGGCGTGATACGCGGCAGCGGCGGTTCCGGCCTGCGCTGGCGGCCGTTCTATAATTCGAAATGGGACAAGCTCAGCGTCCTGGTGGAGGCCTCTGAGTTCACCCGCAACCGCACTATAAAAGGGCGCAAGTTCGACGAGCCGCGCTACGATGCGGGCGTGGACCTGAAGGTGAATAATTACCTTTCGGCCGGGGTGCGCCTTAACGATATGGCCGAGACGAAGCGCCTTAACTATACCACGCGGCTTATCTTCGAGGACAAGGACATAGCCTATCTTTTCGGCTTTGCCACGCTGGGGTCGCTGAAGAAATAAGGATGCTCCGCGAATTTATGAAACTAAAGACGGTTTACCGCTGCCAGCAGTGCGCACAGACCACTCCGAAGTGGGCCGGGCGCTGCTCCGCCTGCGGCGGCTGGAACACGCTAGTGGAGGAAGCCGAAGAGGTGCTGACCAAAGCCGCGGAGAAAGCGCGCGGCCTTACGGATTTTTCGGAGCCGCCGGTGAAGCTGTCCGAAGCCAGGGCGATGAAGACCGAGCATGTCGCCACGCGCATAGCCGAGCTGGACCGCGCGCTGGGCGGCGGGCTGGTGGGCGGCCAGGTGGTGCTGCTGGCGGGGCCTCCCGGCATCGGCAAATCCACGCTCACGCTGGAGGCTTGCTCGGCGCTGGCCGCCGGCGCCTATGCGGCGGGGAAGATCCTTTACGTCTCCGGCGAGGAGTCGCTGGCGCAGGTGGGCTCGCGCGCCGAGCGCCTGGGCGCAAGGTCGGAGAACGTCTACCTGATGAGCGAGACCAACCTGGCGCGCATTATTGACGAGTTCCGTAAGCTCAAGCCGGCCTTCCTGGTGATAGACTCCATCCAGACGGTCTACCATCCCGATTTCGTAGGCAGCCCGGGGTCAGTGGGGCAGATCCGCGAATGCGCCTCCGAGCTGCTCAAGACGGTGAAGTCAGCCGGCGCGCCGCTCTTCCTGCTGGGGCATGTTACCAAAGAGGGCTCGCTGGCCGGGCCCAAGGTGCTGGAGCATATAGTTGATACCGTGCTTTATTTCGACGCGGAAAAGAACAACGCCTTCCGCGTGCTGCGGCCGCATAAGAACCGCTTCGGCCCCGTTGACGAGACCGGCATCTTCGAGATGACCTCGCGCGGGCTGCGCTCCATCGACGACGCGGGGCTGCTGCTGGCCGAGACCGACCGCGAGCGCGCCTTGTGCGGCCGGGCCTTCTCCGTGGCTTTCGAGGGCGCGCGCCCGCTGCTGTCCGAGATACAGGCGCTGGCGGTGAAATCTTACCTGCCCTACCCGCGCCGCACCGTTACCGGGCTGGATCTCAACCGCGCGCAGATGCTGATAGCGGCCGTGGAGAAGAACATAGGCCTGCGCTTCGACGAGCTGGACGTGTTCGCCTCGCTGCAGGGCGGGATAAAGTTCAAGGACCCCGCCCTGGACCTGGCTTTCTGCGCGGCGCTCATCAGCTCCGCGAAGGATATCGCGCTGCCGCCGGACTGCATTTTTATAGGCGAGGTGGGGATACTGGCGCAGGTATCCAGCCCCGGCTTCCTGGACCGGCGCCTTGCCGAAGCCGAGCGGCTGGGCTTTAAAACGGCTTTTGTTCCGTGCGCGCCGAAGAAGGACGAGGGCCGCTTCAAGGGCCTGCGCCTGGAAGTGGTGCGCGATGTGGACGCGCTCAATGCGGCCATGATGAAATTTAAACCCGCCCCCAGGGCGGGAAAAGCGGCGGTTTAAGGAGCATTTATGATAGTTTGGATATTCAGGGTGGTGGCCTTGCTGGGCACCCCGGTTCTTACCTGGCTGACCATTTCAAAGGACCTCAAGGGCGTGGCTTTCGGCGTGCTCATAGGCCTGGTTATAATAGGCGTGGAGTATGTGTTCGAGAACGTCAGCCTTTTCTCGCTCATCATCGGCATCATAGGCGGGGTGGCCGGCATAATAGTGTCGAAGCTGCTGGATTATACCGTGTTCCAGATAGACAACGACGTCTTCAGCGCGATGTGGCTGAAATACAATATCATCATCCGTTACGCGCTGGCGCTGCTGGGCATGATAGTCTCCATCCGTAAGATCCCGGAGATAGACGACCTGGACAAGAACATCCTTTCCCTGGGCCGCCGCTCCGGCAAGAACATGAAGGTGCTGGACATCTCCGCGATACTCGACGGGCGCGTGCTGGACATCTGCGACACGCACTTTATCACCGGCGGCATGATAACCCCGCGCTTCGTGGTGCAGGAACTGCACACGCTGGCCGAGTCAGGCGAGCCCACGAATAAGGCCAAGGGCCGCCGCGGCCTGGATATACTGGCGCGGCTGCAGGAATCGCGCGATATACCGTTCCGCGTCATCGACCGGGAAATAAAGGATATGTCCGACAACCAGATGAAGCTGGTGACCATAGCCCGGGAGCTGGGCGCCTCGATCGTCACCACGGATTTCACCATTAACAAGCTGGCCGCGCTGGAGAACGTGACCGTGCTTAATATAAACGACCTGACCATAGCGCTCAAGCCCGTGGTCCTGCCCGGAGAAGAGACGCAGGTGTTCGTGATGAAGGAAGGCAAGGAGAAGGAGCAGGGCGTGGGCTACCTTGACGACGGTACGATGATAGTTATAGAGGACGGCCGCGATTATATAGGCAAGAAGGTTGACGCCACGGTGCAGTCCATACTGCAGACCTCGCAGGGCCGGATCATTTTCACGCGGGTCAAAGGACGCGCGGCGCAGGACGGGCCTAAACAGCCGTAAGGTGAAGGGGCGGCGGGACGAGGGGTCCCGTAGCCGCCCCGCGTTTTGCGAATACATTATGCCGTCCCATAAAAAACATCCCGGAGCCGAGGCCATAATACTGGCCGGCGGTTCCGGCACGCGGATGGGCGCGGACAAGCAGTACCTGCCGCTGGCCGGACGGCCCATGATAGAGCGCACAGTGGAAGTTTTCGCCTCCAGCGGGCTGTTCTCGAAGATAATCCTGGCGCTGGGCCCCGAAAACCTTAAAAAATACGGGCCGGCCTGGGAAAAGGCCGGCGTGACCGCGGTACGGGCCGGGCCCACGCGCATGCAGTCGCTGCGCAACTCCTTCGCTCTGGTGAGCCCGGGCGCGGAGCTGGTGGCCGTGCACGATGGGGCAAGGCCGCTGGCGGACAAGCCGCTGATACAGGCCTGCCTGGAGAAGGCCGCCGAAGCCGGAGCTTCCGTGCCGGCGGTGCCTCTTAAGGACACGGTTAAGACGGTGTCCCCCGGCGGGAAGGTGTTCGAGAGCACCCCGGACCGCTCCGCGCTTATGGCCGTGCAGACGCCGCAGTGCTACAGGCGGGAAGTGCTGGAAAAACTGCTCGGCTGCGCCGCCGCCGGGAAGGATTACAGCGACGAATCGCAGCTGCTGGAGCAGCTTGGTATCAAGGCGGCGCTGGTTCCCTCGAACTACCGCAACATCAAGGTTACCACGCCCGAGGACGTCCTGATAGCGGAGGCTTTTATGAAATCCGAAGAGAAGACGATCAGTTCGCGCGTGAAGACGCCGGTGGCGCGCTCCGGTTTCGGCTACGACATCCACCGCCTGGTGGAGGGCCGCCCGCTGGTACTGGGCGGCGTGAAGATAGAGCATAGCAAGGGCCTGCTGGGGCACTCCGACGGCGACGTGGTGCTGCACGCCGTCTGCGACGCGCTCCTGGGCTCCATTTCCGCCGGTGAAATTGGCGTGTTCTTTCCTCCCACGGACCTCACCCTTATGGGGATCTCCAGCGTGGTCATCGCGGAAAAAACGCTTGAGGTGCTGACCTCCAAAAAGGCCCGCATAATAAACGTGGACTTGACCATACTTGCCGAAGAACCCAAGCTTAAGCCCCATTACGAGAATATCCGCGCCTCCGTGGCGAAGATCCTGAAGCTGCCCCTGGCCGACGTCAACGTGAAGGCCAAGAGCCGCGAGGGACTGGGCGACATAGGCCACGGCGAGGCCATAGTCTGCTACGCCGTGGTCAGCGTGGTAAAATAATGGACCTTTTCCGCAAGGCCCGTTTTGTTGTTCTGCCGCTGGCGGTCGCACTCTTCTGCGCCTGCTCCGCTTCGCGCCGGGAGACCGATAAGCCCGCCGGCCCCGGAGCGGCTATTGTCTTCGGGAAAAGGACGTTCAAGCTTTCCAAAACCCCCGACCCGGACCTGGAAGCCGCGCTGGGGGACCTCCTCTCCGATTCCTACCAGGCTGCGATGAAGGCCTATTCCAGCGAGAAGCCCATGGAGATAGGCTTCACCTATTCCATGGCCCCCGGCGGGGCGGTGTACCCGTTCTCCGAAATAGAAGTATCCTGCATTATGCAGCAGAAATACGCGCGCAAAAAAGGCCCCGGGCTTTGCGGGGACCTGTTCCGCGAAGTGGACGCGCGGGTGAAGAAAGCCCTATCCGGGCGATAACTCTATGGAACTCAGACTATACAACACGCTTGGCCGCGTCAAAGAACTTTTTAAACCCATAAAAGAAGGCGAGGCCGGCGTCTACACCTGCGGCCCGACGGTGTATAACTATGCGCATATAGGAAATCTGCGCACCTACATCACGGAAGACATCTTCGTGCGCATGCTGAAGCTCTTCGGCTACAAGGTTAAGCGCGTTATGAACACCACCGACGTGGGGCACCTGGTCTCCGACGCCGACACCGGCGAAGATAAGATGGAGCAGAGCGCCAGGCGCGAGGGTAAATCAGCCTGGGAGATAGCCAAATTCTATACCGAAGCGTTCTTCCGGGATTACAAGTCGTTGAACTGCCTGATGCCCGACGTGCTCTGCCCGGCCACAGAGTACATACAAGAGATGATAGACCTGGGCCTGGTCCTGGAAGGAAAGGGGTACACTTACAGCATAGCCGGCGACGGCCTCTATTTCGACACCTCGAAGCTGCCCGATTACGGCAAGCTGGCGGGCAAGGCGCACATAGACGGGATAAGGGAAGGCGCCCGCATTGAGGCGAACGCCGGGAAGCGCAACCCCACCGATTTTGCCGTCTGGAAATTCGCGGCTCCCGAAGAGAAGCGGCAGATGGAGTGGGCTTCCCCGTGGGGCAGGGGCTTCCCCGGCTGGCATATGGAGTGCTCCGCCATGGCCATGAAGCATCTCGGCGAGACCATCGACGTGCACTGGGGCGGCGAGGACCACGTGGCCATCCACCACACCAACGAGATAGCGCAGAGCGAGGGAGCCACGGGCAAGCCTTTCTCCCATTACTGGATGCACGCGCGCTTCCTGGTGGTGGGCGAGTCCGGCAAGATGTCCAAATCCGCCGGCGATTTTCTTACCACCTCCTCGGTGCCCGAGCGGGGCTACGACCCGCTGGCCTACCGCTACTACTGCCTGCTGACGCATTACCGCAAGCAGCTGGAGTTCACCTGGGAAGGCGTGGAGGCCGCCGCGCGCGGGCTTGACGGCCTGCGCGCGCTTGCCGCCAGGATAAAAGCCGAAGCGGCGGGACAGGTCACGGCGGCAGACCGCGAAGCTAAATATTTCAAGGACTTTTCGGCGGCGCTGGCCGACGATATTAACACACCGGCCGCCCTGGCCGTGCTGTGGGAGACGCTTAAGGATGCTTCCATTCCCGCGCCGCAGCGCCTGGCCTTTGCCGTTGCGGCGGAAGAGATCACCGCGCTGGACCTCTTTAAAATAAATGAAGAACAGGCCCTGCCCGCGGAGCTGGCCGCGCTGATAAAGGAGCGCGAGGCCGCGCGCAAAGCCAAAGATTTCAAGAAGTCCGACGAACTGCGCAAAGCGCTGTCCGACAAAGGCGTGCTGATAGAGGATACCTCCGGCGGCACCAAGTGGAAGCTTACCCGCGGCTGAACCGCGATATTTTTTACTTCCCGCTCAACATTCCCTGAGCCCCAGCTTTCTGAAGAACCAGACCGCCGGGCACCATTTGGTGAAGGCGGACTGGAAAAGATTGGCCCCAGCAAAAGCGGTCAGCCACAGGAAGTTGATGCTCACATAGACCACCAGTCCCAGGCTTAACAGCACTATGGTCCCGGCCAGCAGCCGCAGTGCGTCGTTCACGCTCATAGCTCCTCCTTCTATTCCCCCGTGGCGCCCAGCGCCTCGTCAGTGTCCGGCTCCGGCTCGGGGCTTGCGGGCTTCAGCCGCTCTTCCCGGCCCTTAAAGGCGCGGTAATAAAGCACCGGCACCGCCACGCGCGACAGGAGCGTGGCAGCCACCTGCCCCGCTATAAGCGAGATGGCCAGCCCCTGGAAGATGGGGTCGAACAGTATCACCCCGGCGCCGGCTATTACCGCCAGCGCGGTAAGGAGCATGGGCCGGAAGCGTACCACGCCGGCTTCGATAACGGCCTCAGCCAGCGGCATCCCTTTCCTTACCTTGAGGTTTATGAAGTCCACCAGGATTATGGAGTTGCGCACCACTATGCCCGCTGAGGCGATGAAGCCTATCATGGAAGTGGCGGTAAAGAAAGCGCCCATGCCCCAGTGCGCCGGGATTATACCTATCAGCGCCAGCGGGATGGCCGCCATGATGATGAGCGGGGTCAGGAAGTCCTCGAACCAGGCCACCACCAGGATATAGATGAGCACCAGCACCATGGCGAAGGCCAGGCCCAGGTCGCGGAAGA
>PEXO01000050.1:0-710 GCA_002779045.1 Elusimicrobia bacterium CG08_land_8_20_14_0_20_59_10
GACGCCGCGCGGGCCTATGGGGTTGACATTGCCCCAGTAACTTTCGTGCTGGGGGTTTATGAGCGGGTCGCCGTAGACCTCGGACGTGGAGGCGATCATGAAGATGGCGCCCTTGTTCTTGGCCAGTCCCAGCGCCTTATGGGTGCCCAGCGCGCCCACTTTAAGCGTGGGGATGGGGAATTTCAGGTAGTCGATGGGGCTCGCCGGGCTGGCGAAATGCAGGACCGCGTCGAGCTTCCCCGGCACGTGCAGGTAATTGGTGACGTCGTAATTGATGAATTCGAATTTCCCGTTCTTGAACAGGTCCTGGATGTTGTCGATGTTGCCGGTTATGAAGTTGTCCAGTCCCACCACTGAGTGGCCTTTGTTCAACAGGTGTCTTGAGAGGTGGCTACCCAAAAAGCCGGCGGCGCCCGTAACGAGGATTCGCATAATGTAATTGCCGGCGGCTGCAGGTTCGGGGTCCTGTCAGCCATGGGGCCCATCGGGCCTGCGGCCGGCCCGGCGACTTCGCGCCGGTTCCTCCTCGGCCCGATCCAACCCATGGCTGCCACCCCTCCAACGATACCCGCCGGCAACCTCCCTTATAGCTCTTAAAATATTGCTAGTGTCTGCCCACTGATTTGTAGGTGAAACCTAGTTCCCGCATTTTGGCGGGGTCGTAAAGGTTGCGGCCATCTATCAGGATGGGGTGTTTAAGCAGGGCCGGC
>PEXO01000050.1:718-4697 GCA_002779045.1 Elusimicrobia bacterium CG08_land_8_20_14_0_20_59_10
CATGTCCAGCCTGCCGAACTCCGCCCATTCGGTGATCAGGCACGCGCAGTCGGCGCCTTTCACGCAGTCGTAGGCGTCTTTAGCGAAATAGATGTCCTTGATGACGCCTTTGGCGTTGTTCTGGGCGACCGGGTCGTAGCCGCGCACCCTGGCGCCCAGCCTCTTGAACTCGGCCGCTATTTCTATGCTGGGGGCGAAGCGCATGTCGTCGGTCCCGGGTTTGAACGCCAGGCCCAGCAGGGCCACGGTCTTGCCCTCCAGGTTCCAGAGTTCTTCCTGCACCTGGCGGACGATCCACAGCTTGGCCTGCTCATTTATGTCTTTGACGGTTTTGAGTAGTTCGAAATCATAGCCCTTGCGGTGGCTGAGCCAGTAGAAAGCTTCCAGATCTTTCGGGAAGCAGAAGCCGCCGAAGCCGATGCCGGCCTTCAGGAAACTCATGCCTATCCTTTTGTCCATGCCCATGCCCTTCGCCACCATCTCCACATCGGCGCCGGTCTTTTCGCAGATCCTGGCTACCGCGTTTATGTAGGAGATCTTCGCGGCGAGGAAGGAGTTTGAGGCGTGCTTTATGAGTTCGGCGCTCTTTACGTCGGTCACCAGCAGCGGCGCGCCCTTCATGGCCTTATAGATCTTGCGCATCACCGCCTCGCACTGTTTGGAGGGGCAGCCCAGCACCACGCGGTCCGGCTTCAGGAAATCCCGCACCGCGGTGCCTTCGCGCAGGAATTCCGGGTTCGAGGCGACATCAAAGGGGAGGCGCATTTTATTGTGGCGCGTCACGGTCTTGTTGATCCATTCGCAGGTTTCCACCGGTACGGTGGACTTCTCCACTATCACGGTGTAGCCGCTCATGTTGAGGGCGATCTCTTCGGCCACTTTTTCAATGGCCGAGAGGTCGGCCGACCCGTCGTCCCTGGGGGGCGTGCCCACGGCTATAAAGATCGCTTCGGCCCGGCGGCCGTCATGGTGCATGCCGTCCTTTATGGCGCCTGCGAAGAACAGCCGCCCGGCCTTCACGTTCTTTTTGACCACGCGTTCCAGGTCGTCTTCGTAGATCGGCATAACGCCTTTGCGGAGCATGGCTATTTTTTTGGGGTCGGAATCCACGCAGACCACGCGGTGGCCGATTTCGGCCAGGCAGGCGCCGCTGACCAGCCCCACATAGCCCGCGCCGATGATGCAGATATTCGCTTTGTCGTCAGCGGTTGTTTTCATGTCTTACTCCAATTCTTAATGACCGTGTGCTGCCGGTTGCTATATGCTGAAGGCGGTCCGGTCAGGCTTTCGCCGCGCCGGGGCCGTCGGTAGTGTCGCAGATGACCTCGCTGCCCTTTTCCGGCTCTATCTCGTGCTCTTTGGCCAGTTCGCAGGCGCGCTTCCTCTCGGCTTTACCCATGAAATAGATGGCTATGAAGATCGCGGCCAGGCCGAACCAGTCTTCCATAGCCGGCGGTTTCTGGCCGGCTATCAGCCACCAGACCACCAGCGTGGCCACGGTGCCGGCCACAAGGGAGGTCACGCGGTTCACCAGGCCGGCGAAAGTCGCGGTGCGGCCCTTGAACATGAACAGGAATACGGAGAAGAAGGCCGCGGCGCCGAACGGCAGGCCCGACATTATGCCTTCCTTCCACAGCGCGGGGGTGTTGACCAGGCAGTCCTTGAACTGGAAACCGAAGGTCTTGGGGTCCGCCGTGCCCAGGTCTACCGAGTAGAACAGTATGGCGCCGGCGGTGATCAGGGCCAGCGTGGACGCTATCTGTTCCACCGCGAAGAAGCCCTTGGTGTCGTAGATCGCGTCCTTTTTCCGGGTATTCTTGTAGTAGTTCATGATATAGATGCGGATGGAATAAGCCGTCAGGTAGGAGCCCAATATCGTCATCGCCGCGACATTATGGAGGAAGTCGAAGTCTCCCGGTTTAACATAGATGAATTTTATGCTGACCGCGATCAGCGCGAAGACCACGCCCACGTTCTCTTCCCAGTAAACGATCTTATTCAGCACGCCCTGTTTTATCTGTATCGTGTCGATTATGCGGCTGATGATAATGACGCTGGCCCGCATGATGATCATGGCGACCATCACGGAGATGGGCAGCACGTACATCAGCGTGGTGGTCGGTATGATGACGGCCGTGCAGATGCCGGAGGGGATGATGTAGAAAAATTCCCTCGGCATGTTCATGCCCAGGAAATTCACGCGGTCGGTGGACTTAAACTTGTACCAGCCCCAGATGATCACCACCAGGTTGCAGATGAGCAGGCCGCCTATGGTGTTGTAAACCGTATAGGTGTTGCCGCCCATGGCCAGCGTTTTTGCGAAATATTTAGCCAGGTATCCGGTGATGACGTAAAGACCGAAATAGCTGAAAGCATACTGCAGCAGTCTCTCGGTGGTGCCCTCATGCGTTTTGTGCGTGAAAACCGTCTTCAGTGTCCTTATCATTTTAAGTGCCTCTTTAACCGGATGATTTAGTCTATATATTATAACTTTAGCCCTTTATCCGCAATCCGCAATCGCCATGCCGGAATTACGCGCGGCCAGCCGGCCGCAGGCCGCCCCTATGTCGGAACCTTTCTCGCGGCGCAGTTGAGTGCGTATGCCGGCCCTGCCTAAACACCCCATCCTGATAGACGGCCGCAACCTTTACGACCCCGTCAAAATGCGGGAGCTCGGGTTCACTTATAAGTCGGTGGGAAGGCAGTAAGAAGGAGTTCTTTGATTATGCGAATCCTCGTTACGGGCGCCGGTGGCGCAGAAGGCGCAGGCGCAGGGGCAGCCGGACTGGGAGGAGAGGCAGGCGGTGGCGCGGCCTTTGTTGAACAGGACGACGCTTTCGGCGGGAGCGCCGTCATGGAATTTGAACAGCAGCTTGATGGCGCCGTCGATCCTGGAAACCCGCCTGTCGATCGTCCGCATTTTGTCCTTACTTGGCGCGGCCCGCCCCGCTTTTGCCGCACTTTGCCGGCGGGGGGGAGGCCGGGTAGCCCAGGCGCCGGGCCTCCTGATAATGGGTATCCGCGGCGGCGCAATCTCCGGCGGCGGCTTCGGCCGCGGCCAGGTTGGCGTAAGCTTTGGCGTAATCCGGGCTTACCGCCGTGGCCATGAGAAAAGCTTTGCGGGCCTGGGCGCGGCGGTCAAGTGCCTGCTGCACCAGCCCCAAATTGTTCCAGCCGGGGCCGTTCGACGGGTCCAGGGCAAGGGCCCGCTCCAGCAGCGGGAGCGCCAAAGCGCAGCGGCCGCCCACGGCATACAGCGTGCCGAGGCTGTAAAGGGCGTCCTTATGGCCGGGGTCGATTCTGAGGATCGCCAGATAATGGGCTTCCGCTTCCCCGGGCCGGCCGGCTTTTGCCAGGGCTTCGGCGATGTTGAGGTGCGCTGTGAGCTCGGACGGGAATTTTTTCAGGGTGTCGGCCCAGAGGGTCAGGCTGGAAGTCCAGACTTCGGCCCGCTTAAAGGTCGCGGCGCCGGATAAGACGGCCAGCGCGGCCGCGAGGACCAGGCCGGCCCTCTTTGCCCGGGCGGATGGCGTGAGCGCGTCTGCCGTTTCAAACAGGGCGTAGATAAGCCCTAAGGCGGGCAGATACAGGAAACGGTCGGCGGCTATCATGTTGCCGATGGTCAAAAGCGAAACGTGCGGCAGGATGTGCAGCGCGAACCAGGCCAGGCCCCAGGCTGCCGGCCTGTTGCGTTCGTAAGCAAAGATGAAAGCGGCCGCGAAGGCGAGCGCCGGCAGCGCGTAGAGAATTACGTTCGCCTTGAAAACCGCCAGCATTTCCCAGTAAGGATAGACCGCCGAAAGGTTGAAGGGCGCCAGGACTTTCAGGAGATAAAAGGAGAAAAGCGCCGGGGCCTGCGCCGGCAGGATCTTGCCGCCGGAAGTCTGGCCCCAGACCGATATCGCGGTGAAAACAGCGGCGGCCGCGAAAAAGGGCGCGGTCCTGCGAGCTATTTCGGGCAGGCTGTGTTTTTCATTAC
>PEXO01000050.1:5077-7719 GCA_002779045.1 Elusimicrobia bacterium CG08_land_8_20_14_0_20_59_10
GCTACGGTCAAGGAAGTGGGGTTCTTAAGCTCTTTGCCTAATCTTTGTGCTTTATTTATCCAGTTAACCTAACTTCCGCAGTTAAAAAATTGACTTTGTTTATTTTCAACCACTTACAGAATTTAGACAGCCAAAGTCTCCACTACATTTCGTACAACTTTAGGTCTATTGGGTATTTTTATATCAAGCCGGTGCAATAGAATTTGCACATGATTATCCGGTTTTGCAACCACACACAAGCGGATAGGATTGTGATCTTTGACCGGCAGCACCACGTCCATTGAACAAATCTCTTTAAACTCTTCCAGCAATTTTGCAGGGCTATTGCCTAAGCCTTTGGAGGCCATCCACAGCTCCAAACTCTTGTACATCGCCAGCGCCAAAAAGCAGATAAAAATGTGCGCCTGCACCCGGTCTGTTTTTTGATGAAAAATCGGCCGCATCCATAAATCACTTTTCTCCATCCGAAAAGCCTTTTCCGCCTGATTTAACTGCATATAAACTTGCCACAGTTTTTTCGGGTCTTCTTCGGTTAAGTCCGTCCGTAACAAATAACATCCATTGGCTTTTTCTGCCCATTCCAATTTCTCTGTCCTGCGCTGTATCTTTAAATCAACTAACCTCTCACCGTCTTTAATCAATTCAACATCTATCATCGCCGCCGCTTTCGTATACCGCCCCTGCCACCGGCCAATGCGTCGGTCGATTTTAGTTATATCTTTGTTCTTTAATCGTCCTTCATTTATTCCCTTCTTGATCTTTTCGAACTCATCCGTCAGTTTATCCAACTGCCTCTTTAACATCGCGCGTTCTTTTTCCGCGCGTCCATGGCTTCGGCATAACACAAATTTCTCTTCTCCATGCTCAGGATGCCCGACAATCTTAACTTCCACACCGCACTCTACTTCATCCCAATTCTTTTCACTCAACTCTTTCTCAAATTGCTTTAACTCATCACGCAATGTCCCCACAATATACCGTGAGCCTTTCTCTCGCAAATAATCCAGATTCTCCTCGCTGACAATGCCCCGGTCAAACACCCATACCCGCTGTGCCTGCCCATACTTCTTTTCCATCAGCTCAACCATCTCTTCCAATGTTGTCACATCTTTACGATTGCCGTCAAAAACTTCGTAACCTACCGGCAGTCCTTCTAAATTGACCACAAGCCCGATACAGACCTGCTTGCAATCAAACCGTTTGTCCCGGCTATAGCCATACTTCGCTTGGGCATTTAACTCACATTCCCCTTCAAAGTATGTGCTCGTGACATCGTAAAACAAAAAGTCAAACTTACTGCCAAACCACTCTGTATACCTCTCTTGCAGGTGTTTACATACTTCATCTTTGTGCGGCAAGATTTCATCCAATCCCCGGTATAAACGGTCATCATTGACTTTATCCACCGTAATCCCCAATAAATCCTCCAGCGCCGTCTTCTCATACCAACTCTCTGCTATCGCCAACTCAGAGCTTGGCTTGCAGAACCGCGCTAGCGTCAACACTACAAACATATCCGCCCAGTGTATTTCTTCCCGTCCTTCTCTTTGCAGCCTTTCGAAAATATCATCCAGCTTCAATCGCTTCCATAATATTATCCCCAAATACACACTGCCAAATTCCCGCAGTCTTTCCACCCGTACCCGCCGGGTATCAACATTCGCCCATTGGGGTATATCATCCTCTTTTTCAAATAAATCCGCTTCGGGTTTTGGCCTTCCGTTCAGTACTCCCGCGACTTCTTCCCACCCAACCCGTTCTTCTTTATTTAACCCAGGTACCTTCCCCAGCGTCGCTACTATCCGCTGCCTGGAACCTCGCTCTGTCCGCACTGATTCTACCAGCGTCCAGTAGTCGTAATCCCATTTACCTCGTCTTCTCCGGTTCCGTCGTAAATACATGTCATTATTATCTACGACTTCTTCGTTAAATGCAATACCCTTGTCTCCACTACATCCGCTTTTTCCCCCCTTTTGACCACCACCATCCTCGATGTAACATCACCAAAAATTACAAAAATTCTTGGTTTTTAACTATATCTGCGGAAGTCAGGGTAGCAATCAGTATGAATACCTGAAGAAATATTTGTTTGCCATAAACCCTAACTTCTGCTCTAAGGCATTTATCCTGACTGAACCGGATATGCTTGAGCAAAGTTGTTGTTGTTTATATCAGGATAAACTTAGGGTTATAGAAGAAGCCTTCAGATTAATCGTTTGAACTTACGGCGTATCATTTAAGTCAGCGGGAAAATTTAAGCGGTAGGAAAAGTGAGCAGTGATTACGTATCTACTTTTATTTAGCTCCTAAAATAAAATTAATATATGCGCCAATAATAAACACGATAATTAAGCCTATCGCATAATTACTTACGCCTAATTTCGTCTTCTTTTCTGGCTTTAAGATTAAACCAACGCAAACTATTACAGTCATTAGCACTACAATGAAACCAGTAAAGATATGCTGCTGCGATAAGTCATTAAAAATTGGCGCCTTTCTATATAGAGCATCGTTAATAAAAATAATTGACATATTAAAAAGATTTGAGCCCAGCATATTTGCTACTGCCAGCTCTTTTGCGCCTATGCGCAGGGCAGCAACGGAAACAGTTATTTCTGGTAAAGTAGTAACGAAACCGAGAA
>PEXO01000243.1 GCA_002779045.1 Elusimicrobia bacterium CG08_land_8_20_14_0_20_59_10
ATCGGGTAGGAGGCGGGTGATTAGTTCACCCGCCGTCCTCCCACACCACCGTACGTGCCGTTCGGCATACGGCGGTTCGGAAGTCTTCAGAGACCGACTCCGGTTCTCCGGTTTCGGTCTCTTGGCTTTTGAGGCTGACATCGCCGTAGACGCTTCGACACTTGCGCAGGCCATCGGGGTTCCACCCCTGCTTACCGCGTCAAGCTCCGGTTTCCCGGACTTCTGCCGCATGTCGTCTTCGAGACATCAGGCTACTCACCTTCTTCCGTTCAGCCCTTCTCCAGTTGTAAGAACCTGGATACTATGGCCTCTGCTGACTTCTGACAGTTCAACCGCACGTTGCCGCACGGGTTGCCGCTTTGAAGTACATCTCCGCGGCTTATCTGTCAGACCTCCGCGGGTAAGCTCGCACGCTTTCATCCCATATACCCGCCGCATTTACCTGAACAGCCTCGGATAGATTTGGACTTTGTCTTGCCTTGTAGACTCGTCCGACTGTTCAAGCCTCTCTTGCGGTTCGTGTTCCTCGGGCCGGGACTTTGCCTCCGGCTTCCTTCAGATTCCGCCTCGCGGCGGACACCCTTGCCTTTGGCTAACGGTAGGCTCTATCAACCCCCGTAGGGGACTTTCACCCCCAAGTGTGCGCGCGTGCCGCGCGCACAAGAAAAACGCCCCCGGGAAGCCGAAGGCGTTTTTATACCGGGGAAGGTCCCCGTATCAGGTATTAGGCGACTTTATCTTGGTCTCCAGCAGGTTCTTTATGGCCAGCATAGTGGCGGAATCCATGGCCTTGGTGGAAGCCTCGAACCGCTTTACCCTGTCCTGCGCCTCGAGCAACCGCTGCATGTTGGGAATAAGGCCCAACGCGTCGGTGAGGGTACCGCGCAGCCCCATCCCCGCTTTAACATCGGGGATCTGCCCTCCGGTCTGCGAGATAACGGTCATCAGGCGGGTAAGCTCCGTCATCCAGCCGCTATAATCGTTCTCCTTGGCCAGATAGGCCTCGGCGTCGCCGATCAGCCAGAGCCGGATCAGTTCCATGTCCCCCGGCTCAAGCGGCGTGTTCTTTTCAAGCTTGGAGATCAATATTTTCACGGGCTCCGCCATGTTCTTCTGCATTTCCTCGCGCAGCATGGCATCCAGGTTGTAGAGGTGGTCGTAAAGCTGCCTTAGGTGGTCGTTCTTTTTTTCAGTGCCGAACTTGTTATAGGCCTCCACCGCGGCCGCGGCAAGCTCTTTAGTTCCTATCTTATTTTCAGCCATTTCCCCTCCGGTAGCCGAGCAGTCTTATGTAAATCAAATTATATATAAAAACGCGCTCCGGTTAACGCAACGCGCGCAAGACGCGTATTACAATCGCCCTTTTGCCGCCGCCTGTCTGGGCCTCACCGTCCTCTGCGCGGCGGCAAACGCCGCGGGCGTGCTGCTTCCGAAAGTGGAGAAGGATTTCGGTT
>PEXO01000256.1:0-2851 GCA_002779045.1 Elusimicrobia bacterium CG08_land_8_20_14_0_20_59_10
GGGGAAACGGAGCTTTATTTTCGCGGGCCTGAGCTTCCCGGCCGACAGCAGCACGTCGCCCTTCTCGTAGGATACCTGCGCGCCCAGCTTTTTAAAACCTTCCAGGTGTATGTCTATCGGCCGCATGCCTATGGAACAGCCGCCGGGCAGCGAGAACCTGGCCTTGTGAAAGCGCGCCAGCAGCGGGCCCGCTACAAGCACCGAGGCGCGCATCTTACGCACCAGGTCATAAGGGGCATAGAGCTTGAGCGGGCCGTGCTCCTCGGCCACGAAGTTGGCATAGCCGTAAAAACAGTTCTTACCCAGGTAGTTCAGCAGCTCAAACGTGGACCTGATATCCATCAGTTCCGGCACGTTCTTTATCTCGCATTTTTCCCGCGTAAGCAGCGTGGCCGCCAGTATGGGCAGCGCCGCGTTCTTGGAACCGCTTATCGTGGTCTGCCCGGAAAGCGGACGCCCGCCGCGTATTATAAAGTTGTCCATGGGTCAGTATCGCTCCGTCTATCGTTTTACCGCGTAAAGAAATCTCTCCAGACCGTTGAGGTCTTTGCGCACCTTCTTGCCGGTCCACACGCCTCCGGGCAGGCCGGCCAGCAGGCAATTGGCCTGCGCCGCGCCCAACTCAAGCAGCAGCGCCCCGCCTTTCTTAAGACGCCCCGGCGCGAACTTAACGAGCATCCTCGCTATAGAAAGCCCGTCCCCGCCCCCGTCCAGCGCCACCCGGGGTTCGCTCTGCACTTCGGGAGAAAGCCCGGCTATAACGCCCGTAGGGATATAGGGCGGATTGGAAACTATCACGTCGAAACGGCCTTTCAGCCCGGCGAGTGAGGCCGTCCTTACAAAATCCAGCCTTGCCCGAAGGCCCAGCGCGCGGGCGTTCTCACGGGCACAGGCCAGGGCCTTCGCGGACTTCTCCGCGGCGGTCACTTTCAGGCCCGGGAAGGAATGCGCCAGCCACAGGCCTATCGCCCCGCTGCCCGCCCCGTAATCCAGCGCGCGCAGTTCTCCCCCGCGGCCGCGCAGATGCGCCGCGGCCAGGGCCGCCAGTTCCTCCGTCTCCGGACGCGGCACCAATACACGCTTGTCCACGTTTATCCTGAGCCCGCGGAAATTCTGCCACCCCAGTATATATGCCAGCGGCAGACCGCTTTCCTTTCTTTTCAGATTCTTCCCGAAGTGGCGCGCGGCGGCCTCCGGCACCGCTATCGAAAGGTCGGCCAACAGGTTCAGTCGTTCCAGGCCCAGGGCGTCTGCGAGCAGCCACTGCGCGTTGAGGGCCGCCTCTTCCACGCCGTTGGCCTCCAGCCTCGCAGCCGCGTCAGTCAATATCCGGAGCGCTGTCATTTTTAAGTCTGACCTCTTCAAGCAGGTCCTTTATGTTCCCGTCCATTATCTCCTGCATATTATGCCAGGAAACCTGTATGCGGTGGTCCGTTACCCTGCTCTGGGGAAAATTATAGGTGCGTATCTTTTCCGAGCGGTCGCCGGTACCCACCTGCTTCTTGCGCGCTCCGGCATTGGCTTTGGCCTGGTTCTCTTCGGTTATCCGGGTAAGCTTGGCGGCCAGCAGGGCCAGGGCCTTCATGCGGTTCTGCCCCTGCGAGCGCTCCTCCTGGCATTGCGTGACTATCCCCGTGGGCAGATGCGTTATGCGCACGGCGGTCTCCACCTTGTTCACGTTCTGGCCGCCGGCTCCTCCGGAGCGGTAGGTATCCATCTTCAGGTCCTTGGCGTCTATCTTTATCTCCACCTCGTCGACCTCATGCATAATCGCCACGGTGACGGTGGAGGTGTGAACGCGGCCGGAGGCTTCGGTCTGCGGCACGCGCTGCACCCTGTGCACCCCGCCCTCGTATTTCATCAGGGCGTACACGTCCTGGCCGGAAATATAGAGCACGGCGTTCTTAATGCCTTTAAGCCCGGTAGTGGAAAGGTCGCGCAGTTCCGCTTTCCAGCCCATGTTCTGCGCAAAGCGCGTGTACATGCGCAGCAGGTCCGCGGCGAAAAGCGCGGACTCGTCGCCGCCCACGCCGGCCCGGATCTCAAGGAAGATATTTTTGGAATCGGAGGGGTCAGGCGGGATAAGAAGGAGACTGAGCTTTTTTTCAAAGGAGGCCGCGGCGGCCTCCAGCGCGGGCAGTTCAGCGGCGGCGAGCTCCGCCATTTCCTTATCGGTGCTTGAAAGCATCTGCCTGGTCTCGGAGGCTTCCCTGGAAGCTTTCTTCAGGGCGGCGACGGTATCAAGTATCTGCCGGCAGGCGGCGTGGCGGCGGGAAAAACATTCTATCTCGGCGGGCTGCAGCCCCCCGGAAGCAAGGCGGGCCTCGGTCTCCGCGAACTCCCTTTTGACGGCTTCAAGCTCTTCTTTCAGCATGATATTCCGTTACCGGGGGACAGGCAAAAAAAGCAGGCGTTCCCCCGACGGGGAACGCCCGCCTGAGCCGCGCAGCTACTTCGCTTCGGGAGCTTTCCCGGCTTTAGGAACGGTCTTCAAAGCGGTTTTGGCGGTCTTCGCGCCCTTCTTGGCGGGAGCGGAAGACAGGACCTTGCGCTTGGCGGTATGGCGGGGAGTCACGGTTTTTATGGTCGTTTTCCGCGCCTTGCGCTCCACCATCTTTCCTTCGGTGGCCGCGAATTTCTTCTGGAACTTCTCCACGCGGCCGGCGGTATCGGTAAAACGCTGCTTGCCGGTGAAGAACGGATGGCATTGGGAACAGATCTCCACCTTGATAGCCGGCCTTATGGAACGGGTCTTGAAAGTGTTGCCGCAGGCGCAGGTGACTTCGCAAAGATTGTATTTGGGATGCGTGTCGTTTTTCATATTGTTATTCCTCGGAAATTTCGGTATAGG
>PEXO01000256.1:2876-7663 GCA_002779045.1 Elusimicrobia bacterium CG08_land_8_20_14_0_20_59_10
GTGAACCCGTCATTTCTGCTTGTCATTCCTGCAAGCTGTTGGCAGGAATCCAATCAAGATCTATGGATTCCCGCTTACAAATTGCGGGAATGACGGATTGGTTCACTGAATGCTTACGATTATAGCATAAAACCGGGGCCACGGGCCGGGGCTCCGGGCGGACAGCACGGACAGAAAGGCCCTATCGCTTCCCTATCTTGGACAGCGGGTTTACCGCCTTGCCGGAAGGAGTTATTATCTCAAAATGCAGATGCGGACCGGTGGACATCCCGGAAGAACCCACTTTCCCGAGCCGGGTTTTCATCCTCTGGACGGTTTGCCCCGCCTTTACGTAGATATGGGAAAGATGGCCGTAGCGGCACAGGGACCCGTCCTTATGACGCACCTCAACGGTATTGCCATAGCCGCCTTTCCAGCCGGAAAAAACGACCCTGCCGGAACGGGAGGGATACACCGGCGTGCCTATGGGCATGGGGATATCGCAGCCCTGGTGAAAGATCCGGCGCTTGAGTATGGGGTGATAACGCATGCCGAAGCGCGAGCTTATGCGAGAGAAGCTCCTAAACGGCAGCCGATAGGTGTCCAGGTCGAGATAAACCCCGGGTAAATGCACCCGGTCGCCCTTTTTGAACGTGTAACCGGTCAGCAGCGCGGAAGGCGGCAGTTCGTTCTCCTGGACTATCTCCTCTTTGAAAGCCTTCAGGTCGCGCCCGACTGCGTAGCGGGAAGCTATCCCGTTAAGCGTCTCATTAACTCCGGTCACCTCGTACAGCAGACCGATGCCGTTGTGCACGCGGATGCTAAGGCCATAGCGCATGAAGACGAAGTCGTTGGCGTTGGTACTTTGCAGCGAGCGGACGTCCGTGCCGTATGCGGAGGCCAGGGTGCGCACGGTCTCGCCCCTGGTCAGCTTGTGGTTGGCGTGTATCAGCCGCGGGATGAGGCGGAAAGCCTCCGGGCTGGGAGTTTCAGGCCCGGGAGAGGTCAGTACGGAGAACCGGGAATAATAGACGGGCGAGATGCCGCCGGCGGCCGGGGAAAGGCCCGGCGCCACCGCGGAGGAAAGGACGGCCATACAAAGGAGCCCCCCCAGCCCGGCCAGCAGCTTCCAGCGGACCCCGGAGATCGTTCCGGGGAATACGCGGGAGCTGTCAGGGAATTTGCCTTTCCTCACATCCATCATCCCGCATTCCTCACCTGTCGGACCCCATCTCCATGGAGCGGAGGAAATCCTTATTGGACTTGGTCGCGGAGAGCTTGGAGATCAGCAGTTCCAGCGAATCCACCGGGGACAGCGGCGCCAGCACTTTGCGCAGTATCCAGACCTTGTTCAGCTCGTCCTCGCTCATCAGCAGCTCTTCCTTGCGGGTAGAGGTGCGGTTTATGTCTATAGCGGGGAAGATGCGGCGGTCGGCGAGCTTCCTGTCCAGGTAGATCTCCGAATTGCCGGTGCCTTTGAATTCCTCAAAGATGACATCATCCATGCGGCTGCCGGTCTCGACAAGGGCGGTGGCGATTATGGTCAGCGAACCGCCTTCCTCTATGTTGCGGGCCGCGCCGAAGAAGCGCTTGGGCCGCTGCAGCGAGGTGGATTCCAGGCCGCCGGAAAGCACGCGGCCGGAAGAAGGCGCCACGGTATTGTAGGCACGCGCCAGGCGCGTTATCGAGTCGAGCAGCACCACCACGTCCTTGCCGTGCTCGGTAAGGCGCTTGGCCTTCTCGAGTACGATCTCGGCCACCTGCACATGGCGGTCGGCCGGCTCGTCGAAGGTGGAGGCCAGCACCTCGCCCCTGACGGAGCGCTTCATGTCGGTGACTTCCTCGGGACGTTCGTCTATCAGCAGCACTATCAGCTCTATTTCGGGATGGTTGGTGGCCAGCGAGTTGGCGATGCGCTGCAGGATCATGGTCTTGCCGGTCTTGGGGGCGGCCACTATCAGCTGGCGCTGCCCTTTGCCGACAGGCACTATCAGGTCTATCACGCGGCCGGTCATCTCCGTCTTGGCGGTCTCCAGCAGGAAACGGTCGTTCGGGTGCAGCGGGGTAAGGTTGTCGAAAAGCGGCCGGTGGCCTATCTTCTCTATCTCAATACCGTTTACGGTCTTGACCTGCAGCAGCGCGAAGAAG
The DNA here is from genome assembly GCA_002779045.1 of Elusimicrobia bacterium CG08_land_8_20_14_0_20_59_10. GTDB lineage: Bacteria > Elusimicrobiota > Elusimicrobia > Elusimicrobiales > UBA9959 > UBA9959. Next base: position 5,004 of record PEXO01000256.1, read on the forward strand.
CGCTCGCCGTCCTTGGGCGGGCGGATAAGGCCGTTGACATAGTCGCCTTTACGCAGCCCCAGCTTCTTTACCTGGGAAGGGGAAACATAGATGTCCTCGTGGCTTGAAAGGTAGTTATATTCCTGCGAGCGCAGGAAGCCGAAACCGTCGGGCAGTATTTCCAGCACGCCCACTCCCTGCACTATGCCGTTGCGCTTGGCCTGGGCCTCCACTATCTTGCCTATCAATTCCTGTTTGCGCAGCGCGGAGACGCCCTCCAGGTTATACTGCTCGGCGATCTTAACCAGCTCAGCCACGGTCATCTTCGTCATAGCCGCCATGTCGACCTTGGGCAGGTTCTGACCTTGGGGCGGGGGGGTCTGCCCCTGGCCCGGCGTCTTGTTATTATCCATTTGTTCGTTTCTCCTTGCCGCCTCTTCCGGAGTTTCCGCAGCGGCCTGCGTACCGGCCGGCGCTTCCGGCCCGGCCTGCGGCCTGAAACCGGCATTTGCATTGCTGTTGCCGTTGCTGTTGCCGTTGCTGTTGCCGCTTCCGCTGCCCTGATAGCCGCCGTCCGGCCTGCCGTGAAAGCGTCTCGGCCTGCCCCTGCGGCCATCGGGCTGTCTCGAGTATCTGTCGTTTGGTTGATCCATCATATTATTTTTCTCCGGCCGCCTTGTCTATAAAGCGGCATAAAGCCTTTATCCTTTTTTGCAGCTCACCCGGCCTGCCGCTATTGTCCAGCGTAAGGCCGGCCCTCGCGTATTTCTCCGGCGCCCCCAACTGCGCCTTAACCCTGCTTTGGTACTGCCGCTTGGTCCACCCCCGCTTGAGCACGCGCCTGCGCAGCTCTTTTTCCGGGGCGGACAGGCAGACGGTAACAGTAAAACACTCCGCGAGCCCGGTCTCGAAAAGCAGGGGCGCTTCCACTACCGCCAACTTTGTCCGTGATTTGGTTATTAAAGAATGAATTCTCTTCAGGATTTCCGGATGAAGCAGATTCTCAAGCCATTCGCGCTTTGCCGGGGAACCAAAAACAGCGGCGGCAAGCCGTTCTTTGTCCAGGAAACCGTTTGTCAGGATTATTCCAGTACCGAACTTCTGTAGAATTCTATTATAACAGGCGGGAGATGTCAACACCCCGGCCGCGACCGCGTCGGCGGAAATGCACAGTGCGCCCTCGGCCGCGAAATATTCAAGCGCCAGGCTTTTGCCGGAAGCTATGGGGCCGGTAAGCCCTATAATGGTCTTCCCCCTTATGGAAGCCAGCTTCCTTTTCCACTTCTGCAGCTCTTTATTCACGCATGTCCCCCCTTCCCGGCGTACTTATCGAGGCGGGCCAGCTCGGCGCGGGTCAGGGACTCCTGGCCATGCCTGGAGATCTTCTCCAGCAGGCGGTCTATCTCCTCCTGTTCCCTGGCCGCGTCTTCGAGCGCAGCAAGTTTTTGCCTGTCGGGGGCCGGGGCCTCCCGCGCGGCCCTGGCCAGGCGCCGTTCGGTCCATAGCCACAAGAGTCCGGCCGCAAGCCCCCCCAGGTGCGTGATATTCGATACCCCCGAACCAGGCCGGGAATAGGTCAGGACGAACTCCATAAGACCCAGCAGCACCGCCATGGTCCTGGCGCTCATGGGGAAAAGGAAATAAACATATACAGTTGTGTGCGGGTGCAGCCAGGCGAAAGCCGCCAGCAGGCCGTATATCGCCCCCGAAGCGCCCACCACCGGCCTTATGGAGCCTGGAGTCCAAGCCACGGTAACCAGCGCCGCCGCGGCCCCGCAGGCCAGGAAATACAGCAGGAATTTCCGCGACCCCATCTCCGGCTCCAGCATACGGCCCAGCATCCAGAGCATGAAGGCATTGAAGAGGAAATGCCAGAAATCAGCGTGGATGAAGATATACGTGACCGTCTGCCAGAGCCAGTACTGCCCGGTGACATTGAAAGGCACAAGCCCGAAGTAAAAGCTCAGCCTGAAGCCCAACAACAGCTCGGCCAGCCAGCCGGCCAGGAAAGCCGCGGCCAGCCACCGCGTTACGGGCGGCAGTTCCCGCAGCGGGGACATGCTAAACCTCATATCTCTCCATATTCCGCCAGTTGGGGCCGGTCTTCAGGTCCGCCTTCAGCGGCACCACCAGCTCACAGGCGTTCTCCATTTCCCTCTTTATAAGGATAGCGTACTCCTTAAGCCGCTGCGGGCGCACCTCGAATACCAGTTCGTCATGCACCTGCAGCAGCATTACTATATCCCCGGAGCCCCTGATAAGCGGGAAGATGCGCAGCATTGCTTTTTTGATTATCTCGGCCGAACCGCCCTGCACCGGGGTGTTTATGGCCGCGCGTTCGGCGAAACCGCGCAGATGCGGGTTGGAAGCCGCCAGTTCGGGCAGCAGGCGGCGGCGGCCGGTGAACGTGGTCACGAAGCCGGTTCTTTTCGCCTCCGCCACGGTCTTTTCGCTCCAGTCCTTAACCCCGGGACAGGCCTCGAAATAGTGCTTTATATAACTAGCGGCTTCCGCGCGGCTTATGCCCAGCTCGCGGGAAAGCCCCTGCGGGGTCTGGCCGTAAACTATGCCGAAATTTATGGCCTTGGCCGCGCGGCGCATCTCCGGGGTCACGAATTCGGGAACGCAATGGAACACTTCCGAGGCCGTGCGCGCGTGTATATCCTCTCCGTTCCTGAAAG
>PEXO01000347.1:0-7249 GCA_002779045.1 Elusimicrobia bacterium CG08_land_8_20_14_0_20_59_10
ACGGCGCGCTTGATCGCGGCAAGCCCCGCGTGCCTTCCGCCCACCACTATCTTACCCTTATGCGCCTCGCTCAGGTCCTCGGGCATCAGGTCCGCGTCGGGGCTGGCGACGGCCATCACTATCTCGCCGTTGGTCTCGCCGCCTATGCCGAAGATGCCCTGTATGAACGTGCCTTCCGACTCAAGCGTTACTCCGAAGTTCGGCGTGACCTCCACCACCTTGCCTTTCACATAGGCTTTTATCGGCAGCAGCTTCGGGGGCTCGCGCAGCAGGATCTGGCCGGTCACCAGCGAAATGGCCTCGAGCGTTCCTTCCACCGGGGATTCCACCGAGGTTTTGAACCACTTTATAAAAGGCTGATTCTCGGCAATGATCTCGCCCTTCTTCACCGGCTGGCCTTCGCTCTTCACCATGAACTCCTTTATTTCCTCCGGCGCCACCGACAGGCGGTTGGCCACATTGACGGAGAAGACCTTGCCGGGGAGCTCGGTCTGCGCCACCACATAGAGCGCGTCCACCTGCTGATCCAGCTGCGCCATCACCCGGCCGGGAATAGGCAGAAGCCGCCTCTTCCTGAACATGGTGCAGGGTATTACTTTCAGTCCGGGCGTATATGCGTGAGCCATAACTCGTCTCCTAAAAAATGCTGTCGGGAACAGGTAACTGGTCACCGGTAACCGGTCACTTTCTATTACACCGGGTACATCGACATGGCCTTATACCATTTGTTCAGATCGTCGCGGCGCCGGGAAGGGGTCTTGGCCAGGTTGAACGGACGGCCGCGGCCGTCCAGCACCAGGCCTACCACACCGCCCTCTATCCCGGCCTCTATGGAGTTTCCGGGACCCGCGCCCATATCAAAGCCTTTGACGGGCCGGGCGATAAGCTTCGCCTTGGGCGCGTCGAAAGGCACGTGCACTATCTCGCCGAAACGCAGCTGCCCGGATTCCTTTTTACCTTCCGGGGTCTTAACTTCCCATTCCATAATGAGCTGCCCTTCCTTGCCGAGGCCCTTAGGGGCCAGGCAGGTGCCGAGCCTCACCAGGCAGTCATGGTAGAAAACGTCCAGCGCGGCCTTCTCGCTGATCTGAGCGAGCACCCCCAGGTGCGGCATCATGAAGATCGAGTCCACGGCCATGCGCGTGACGCCTTCGGGCTGATAGGAGTCTATCATCAGCAGCATGGACTGGGTGCGGCGGGGGGAATGCGCCAGTATGCCGCCCGAACCTATTACGTAGTCCAGCTTCATCACGTTTATCAGGCTCAGCCCCGACGCGGTCTGTTCGAAAGCGTCCGAGATCGAGCGCTCCTGCTGCACGCCCTTCAGGCCCACGGCCAGCGCCTTATGCTGGTCAAAGGCCAGCCTCAGCGCCTCCCGCGCTACGGAATGCTCTATCTGCAGGTCCTCCACGGTCTGCGGTATCGTGGTGGGGCGTATCATTTTGTTCTTCAGGCGGTTGCGCAGGTCCTGCTCTTCCACGTCGAAAGGCAGCCAGCGCAGAATATTGGCCAGCCCCGCCTCAGCCATCACGTTGGAGATAGAATAGCTCATCCCCAGGTTGGCGCTGACGGTGCGGTTGAACACCCCGCTGAACACGCTGAACACATCGGTGGTGGCGCCGCCGATATCCACGGCCAGCACGTTGAATTTATTGGCCTTGGCGAACTTCTCCGTCATGGTGCCTACGGCCGCCGGCGTGGGCATGATGGGCGCGCCCACCATCTTCATCAGCCTGGGATAGCCGGGCGCCTGCTGCATCACGTGCTCCAGGAAAATATCGTGTATCTTGTGGCGGGCCGGCATCAGGTTCTCTTTTTCGAGCGTGGGGCGCAGGTTCTCGGTCACTATCAGCGCGGTGCGGTCGCCCAGTATTTCTTTTATCTGCTCGTGCGCTTTATTATTCCCGGCGTAAATTACCGGCAGCTTGTAGGAGGCCCCCAGGCGCGGCTTCGGGTCGGCCGCTTTAAGGAACTGCGCCAGTTCCACCACGTGCGTAACAGTGCCGCCATCGGTGCCGCCGGAAAGCAGCATCATGTCGGGACGCAGCTGACGTATGCGCTCTATTTTTTCGTGGTCCGCGCGGCCATCGTTGGAGGCCAGCACGTCCATCACTATAGCGCCGGCGCCCAGGGCGCAGCGCTGCGCCGACTCGCCGGTCATTGCCTTCACCGCCCCCGCGACCATCATCTGCAGGCCGCCTCCGGCGGAAGAGGTGGATACGTAGATATCCGCCCCGGTATTGCCGTCGTTCGGAATTATTATCTTCTCGCCGTCGAGGATCCTGCGCCCGGAAAGCTCCTCAACCTCGGTTATCGAATTGAGCACCCCCTTGGTAACATCCTCGAACGGGGCCTCCACGGTGGTGGGAGCCTCTCCGCGGAAGGTCTGGCGGTAGGTATCGCCCTTCTTCTCTATCAGTATAGCTTTGGTGGTGGTGCTGCCGCAGTCAGTGGCTATTATCACTTCAAGGTCTTTTTTTGACATGGTTGCGCTCCATTATCGTCCGTTTCCGACGCAGCTTCAAGCTCTTTCATAAAAAAATCCATCGCTTTGGGGTTCTCCAGCAGCTTCACCGCTTTCTCCGCCTGCTCACGGCCGAACGCCGCCCCGAGTATCGGCATCAGGAACACCAGCGCCTGCGAGCCGAGGTGGTGGAAGGGCCTGGTGCTTTCCAGGGTAAGCGCGGCCACATGCCCCATGGCCCGCCGCCGGACCTTAAGCGCCACCCCGGACAGAAAAGTTATTTCCAGTCCGGTGAGGTCGGGATGCTCCGGCATCTTGAAAGCGTTGGCCCACATGCTCATGGACATTTATTTTACATAATAATAAGGCGCCGTAACCTTCCGGGCCTCCATGCGATGAGGAAAACACGGACCCCCCGCCCCGCAATGCGGGCCGCCTGAGGCGCATAGCGCCTGTTACGGCCCAGGCATAGCCTTGTGCTTTATACGGCACCTGCGCACGCATTGAAACCGGCGGGGAAATAATTGTAGACTTTTTTCAGCGGAAAAGCGCTTCTTCCAGAGGTATACTTATGAGTTACGATCCCAATGAAACTCCAAGCGGCGTAATCCTGCTGTTAAAATTCATCGCCCTCGGAGTGATACTGACCATAGGCATCGTAGCCGGCATAAAATATTTCATGAACGAGAATTCCCGGCCCCCGCAGCCGGCCGCCGCAGCCCAGGAGATCTTCAAACCGGAAGAAAGAACCGAATCTCCCGGGTATAATCCCGCCCGCAGGGCCGAATCCTACAGCAGCGGCGGCGCCCTGGACCTGTTCGTTAAAACCAACGAAGGCTACGCCAGGGACGGAGAAGCCGCCGACGAGGAAGACGAAGCGCCCGCCGAAGTAAAAAAGGCGACGGCCGCCGCGCCCGCGCCGACAGCCGCCCGGAGCAGCGCTAAGGTGAAAACGGGGACGGCGGGGGGAACTGCCATACCAAAACTGAAGCCGGTAAAGGGCTTTGGCAGCGATAAGGGAAGTTCCGGCGGCAAGAACTCCATGCCCAAGGGCATAAAGATGCCGGACATCTCGGGCATAATCAATAACGCCACAAAGGACGTTCCGAAACAGGGAAAGAGTTCAACGGAATAAGGCTATTTTTCGCTGGCGGCGGCGGTCGGGCGGACCGCCGGGATGGCGCTATGCGCGGCGGTAGAATGGACCACCGGGTGCGCGCTGTGCGCGGCGGTAGAACGTTTGACCGCCGGATGTGCGCCAGGCTCCAACGGGACCGAGCTTTTAATTACAAAGCCCGGCTTAAGGCCGCATTTCCTGGCTTTACCGGACGCCAGTTCCAGCACATAACTTGCGGGCGCTGAAACTTTTGCCACCTGAGATTCCGGCTGCCCCCTGTCGGAACGCGGCACCCTGTGGTAGATGTTGCGGACCTTCATGCCGGCATTCAGGAAAACGATATCGAGCGGGATATAAGTATTCTTCATCCAGAAGGTCTTAACCCCGCCCTCCCTGAAAACAAAAAGCATGCCGCGGTCGAACGGCAGGCTTTTCCTGTACATCAGGCCGCGCTCCTGAACCTCGGGCGTAAGCGCCAGTTCCGCCTCCACTTTTGAGCCGTCCGGCATAGTCAGCACCGTTACCCCGGCGGGAGTCCCAGCAAGAACAGCCGCGCACGAAATGACGGAAAAAACGACCGCGAAGATTTTACTTTTCATCTGACCCCTCCGGAGCGGGCGGATACCCCTGCGCGGGAAAGGAGGAAACCGCCAGGAACAAAGGCAGCCGCAGGTCCGCCGCTTCTTTCAGCAGGCCGCCGCGCGAAAAAAGATCAGCCGCGTCCGCCCCGTGTTTTTTTGCCAGGGCTCCGAAACCTCCGGCCCCGGGCAGCTCCGCCGCCAGCTTATCGAAAGCCACACCTTTCTCCTGTGACAGCAGCAGCAGGGCGGCCAGCTCCTGCCTGTATATCCCGCGCCGCAGGTGCCGGAAGATCTCGGCTTCGGGAGCGCTGGACCGGAAAACGCAGTACAGGACGGAACTGCTTACCTCCACGGTGAGGGCCCAGGCGAAGGCCTCCTCGGAGAGCCCGTCCACGAACACTTCCTCTCCGCGCATAAAGGAATCCGGGCTCAGTCCGGCTCCGAGTGAGACCTGCGCGGAAACGGGGGAATAGAACAGCGCGAGTATCAAAAGCGGAATAAGCAGCATAATGGTGAAAGCCCGGCACGCCGCGGCTTCGCAGCTTCGGCGACCCGGCTTATAAAGAAGTGGTAACAAGCGTTTCCGTGGAAAGAACGCCTGGGATCCCGCGTATCTCCCGCACGACTATGTTCGACAGCATCGGCAGGTCATCCGTTTCCATATCCAGCACCAGGTCCCAGCGGCCGAAAACGGCCGACATGTGGACCACGCTGGCAAGAGCTTTAAGCCTTCCAAGCGTCTGCTTCTCCTTGCCCGGCACAAGTTTCACAAGCACAAGTCCCGTAACCATATTGTTTTCCTTGAAGGACACTCTATACAAATGGGGAAAGCGGACGAACCGGCAGCCCCTTTCCTTAATTATAACTCACCTCGGGGAACTATTCAATACTATCGCACACCTCCGGACCTCCGGAGCATAAATGACGGCGGGGCTGCAAATCATTTATAATGGTGCATACCAGATGAGAGCGCTTCTACAACGCGTAAAAAGGGGCGGGGTCAGGACAACCGGCCATACCGAAGCCATTGCCGCGGGGCTGGTGGTGCTGCTCGGCGTGGGGGAAGGCGACTCGGAGCAGGACGCCGATTTCCTGGCAGGCAAGACAGCCAACTTGCGCATCTTCTCCAACGCGGAGGGGAAATTCGATAAGTCCGTCCTGGACGTGAAAGGGGAAGCGCTCGTGATCTCACAGTTCACGCTCTACGGCGACGCTTCGGCCGGCCGCCGGCCGGACTTCACAAAGGCGGCAAAACCCGCGGAGGCCGAACGCCTTTACCTTTATTATGTCAAGGCGCTGGGCGCGCTGGGCGTACCGGTAAAAACAGGCGTCTTCGGCGCGGAGATGGAAGTGGAAATAATAAACGACGGCCCGGTAACCCTCTGGCTGGACAGCAGGAGGAAACGGGATACAGAAAGCAGGTCAGTTTGAAGAAGGAGGCCCCCTGTGTGAAGGTTATTGACAAGAGCCTCGCTATTTATTTTAATTCCATTGGCTATTTTGACAGCATAACAACGGAGGGGCTTAATGAAAAAGATCACAAAACTAGTATTAGCGTTCATATTTACGGCGTTTTCCCTGCAGACCGCGTCCGCGGCACGCAGTTCTATGGCTAACAACAACTCGGCCGGGCTGGGTTTCGATATTATAGGATCATACTACATGCCGACCGACTCGCGCTTCCAAGGCATCGGCACCGGCATAGCCCTGAACATCAAGCTGGACGAAGGCTTTACAATGGGCTACCGGACGGAAGAAATGAACGTGCGCGGCGAAGACGGCATAGTGGCCACCACCAACTCCGTTGTGCATCTACAGGGCATAACTGCGTACTTCCGCACGCTGGACACGGAAAGCCTTGCGATAGACTTCGGTATGTGGCTCGGAGCCGCCACCACCAGCAATCTGACCTATTCCGGCGGCATGACCAGCCCCTTCCTTGAACCGCTGGGCAGGATAACCTACACTTCGGCCGGGAAACTGGAAACGCATGTCGTGGTAGGGGTGGGTTACAGGTTCATACGGAGATTTAATACCCGTACCCCGTTCGGCGCCGGCTACGACCAGATGAAGAATTTCGACGGTCTTGATATTAACTTCGGGGTCGGAGTAATGTTCTAACACAACCGATTGCCACAGGACCGAGACGGCCTGTTCCCGGCGGGACAGGCCGTTTTCAGTAAAACCCCTTACACAATGCGCCATGTTCAATAAGCACAAGCCCCGCCCGGGGCGGATGACCCACGACTCCATAATGGAGGTGTATAAGTCCGACGGCAGGACGCTCGACTGGTCCGGCAAGCTGGTGGATTTTTCCACGGGCGGACTTTGTTTTCAGACCGAGCACGAGCTCAAACAGGGCGAACACATAAAGGCGCGCATACGCATTTTCGGGGAAGGCATAATGGAAGTGTCGGGCAATATCGCCTGGACGCGGCTGGAAGGCGCCAAACGGGTATACGGCTTGAAATTCGACTCCATAACCAATCACGGAGAGCTGAGATAAAAGACCTGACCGCGCAAGATCTGATACAAACCCTCCGCCTGCGCGCACACCCGGAGGGCGGCTTTTTCGCCGAAACCTACCGCGCCGCCGGAAAAACAACGGTGAACGGCGCCGGCCGCAGTTTCTCCACCGCCATCTATTTCCTGCTGCTGCAAGGGCAGAGGTCCCGCCTGCACCGGCTAAAGTCCGACGAGCTCCGGCATTTTTACGCTGGCGCCCCCCTGACCGTGGCGCAGCTGCTCCCCGGCGGCGGCGTGGAACGGACGATACTCGGGCCTGACCCGGCCGCGGGCCACAAATTCCAGCATGCGGCGCCGGCCGGCCGCTGGTTCGGCGCCTACCCGGAGCCGGGCGGAGAATTCTCGCTGGCTGGCTGCACCGTAGCCCCCGGCTTCGATTTCACGGACTTTGAACCGGCGGACCGTTTTGAACTCCTGCGGCAGTTCCCGCAGGCTGAAGAACTGATAGAAACACTTACGGATTAAAAAGGACAATACCTAACATGCGACAACATTGGAGAAAAAAAGAGACCCGCGGAGCTTCCGGCGGGCATGAAGCGATAGTTGAAGGCGTGATACAGC
>PEXO01000347.1:7265-7506 GCA_002779045.1 Elusimicrobia bacterium CG08_land_8_20_14_0_20_59_10
GTTTTTACTTTCTGAAAAAGAGGGTTGTTCCGATGTGTTTTTGCACGGTCGGGGGCTTGATATGGCAATGGACGGCGACCGCGTTCAGTCGCGTGTTCATCGCGAGCCAAACGGTCGTTTCTCCGGCGAGATAATTCGAGTTCTCAAACGCGCCCGCACTTCCATCGTCGGCATTCTCAAACAATTTCCGCGCGGCTGGGCCGTATTTCCTGAAAAAGGTTATACGCCGCCTGCTCAGGTG
>PEXO01000287.1 GCA_002779045.1 Elusimicrobia bacterium CG08_land_8_20_14_0_20_59_10
TTAACCGAGCCGTGCTCCTCTCCCACGGGCGAGCGGAAGGAGATCAGCTCGCCGCGTCGCGGGGCCCTTAGCCGGAAGGTCACTTTGTCCAGCAGCAGGTGATGCCCCGTGGTAAGCGTGGGCGCCATGGAATCGCTGGCTATGTAGATGGGCTCGCCCAGCCAGGCCCGCGCGGCAAGCACTGCGGCTAAGGTAAGTACTATTATCAGCGCGGTCCTGAGGGGGTTCACGGTATCCTTACAGGGAGCCTGCCCTGCGGGACCAGCTGGCCCGCCAGCACGCGCGCCGCGGCTTGCATGGACGGGGCCGTCATGCCGTACAGCGCCAGCGCGCAGGGCGCCTCCGGGTAGCCCTCCAGGTCATAAGGGTTCATAAGGCTTAGCAGCACGGCCGGCTTGCCGGCGTCCAGCAGCCGGCGGATGGCTTCGCGCTGCGTGCGGTTCTGCGCGGCCGCCCACTGAAAGCTGCCCACCACCAGTATATCCGCTTCCTCCGCCGCCTGCATTATCGCCGGCAGCTCGCGTTCCTTCACCCCTATCTCGAAGAAGTAATAGCTGGCGTCGTAGTCGGCCTTCAGCAGGCCGCGGTAAAGATCTATGGCGTTCTGCGCAAAGCGCTGCGGCGCGAAAATTATAACCGCCACCTTCTTCTCCTTGGGCAGCGGCAGCAGGCCCCCGCGGTCGCGCAGCAGCGTAACGGCCTTTGCGGAAAGCGTTTTGGTAATATCCAGGTAGGCTTTGTCGAAAGAGGACTGCTCCCTGGGGGGGGAGTAAAGCCCGGCCGCGCGCTTGGCGGCCAGCACCTTGTTGTAAGCCTGGTCCAGGCGCCCGACCGGTATGTTACCCTTGCGCACCTGCGCGGCTATCTCCTTTACCGCGCGGCCAAAATCCCCCTTGCCTATCAGCAGCACGTCCGCCCCCGCCTTAAGCGAAGCCGCCGCGGCCTTGTGTATGGACAGGCGCCGCGTGATAGCGCCCATATCCAGGCTGTCGGTTATAACCAGCCCGCCAAAACCAAGGTCCTCTTTCAGCAGCCCGGTGAGCACCGCCGCGGAAAGCGTGGCCGGGTTTTTCCGGTCCAGCGCGGGAAAAAGAATATGCACCGTCATGATGGCGGGTATCTCCAGCTCTATAGCCCGCCGGAACGGCGCCAGGTGCGTAGCCGACAGCTCCGTAGTTGAAAGGAGTATCTCGGGCAGCGTCTTATGCGAATCCTCCGCCGCGGCCCCGTGCCCGGGAAAGTGCTTGCCCACCGCTATCACGCCGCCGGCCTTCAGCCCGTTAATTATGGCCCCGCCCAGCCGCGCGGCGTCGGCGGGGTCCGACCCCAGCGAGCGTATGCCGATTATCGGGTTCCTGGGATTGGTATTTATATCCAGCACCGGCCCGAAAGCCATGTTAATGCCCGCCCGCTTAAGCTCGCGCCCGGCCAGGTAAAAAAGAGTGGCGGTGTTATTCTCGTCGTCAGCCGCGCCCAGCATCATATTGGTAGGCAGCTCAAGCAGCCCCAGCGTAGTAGGCACATAAACGCTGCCGCCCTCATAATCCACCGCAATAAAAAGCGGCGGCTGCCCGGCCCCCGCCGCCGCGGCCTGCAGCTTCTCCGTAAGCTGCAGCGTATCCTCCAGCGAATAAGACCCCCATTGCAGCTGCACCCCGCCCAGCCCCGCCAGCGCCGCCGCCGCCGCCGAAGAGATATCCGCCGAATCAGCCGAAACAATAAGCAGCTGCGCCGCCTTCTCCTCAAGAGTAGCCTCCGCCGCCAGGCGGCAAGGCAGCCGGCCAGCCAGCAAGCCGCCCAGCAAAACATAAACCCACAAAAAACGTATCTTCATCATTCTCCACTTACCCACAGGAGAAATAGCGGCACGCCGGTCTGATGTTTGGAGGGGCTGCCTGCGGGCCGGGTAAGCAAAACCCTCATGAGGCCGAGGCTTGCGTAGCGCCGAGGCTGAATGCGGAGCGAGGCCACGGTGTGGCTGAGCGCGTTTTGCGTTCCGGCCCGCAGGCAATCCCGAACCCTCAGACCAAGGCGCCTATTTCGAAAACTTATAGCCGCGCTGCGTCGCCTGCTTGCGGATAGTCCCTATCACCGCCCTATCCAGCGTATCCCCCGCACCCGAAGCGCGCTTCTTCTCCTCCGCAGCCAGAAAAACCTTGCGCTGCGCCTGCAGCCGGTTTATCTCTTCCTTTATCTTCTTGCGCTCCGCCACCTGCTTATCCAGAAAAGCATTACGCTCCTTGTCGCTCATCTTCTGCAGGTTCTCCGGCAGCTTCTCCTTCTTCAGCTCCTCGCGCTTCACCTTACTGCTCTCCAGCGCCGACACAGCATCCCATTCAGCCTCTTCCATCGCCATAGAAGCCGGCGCCGCCGCCTTGAAAGCCGCGCGGTCGGCCATAGCAGCCGCGCCGCCGGCCCCGGCGCCCGCAAAGCTGGCCGACATACTTCCCCTGGCCGCCATCCTGGCCTTGCCTATCCTGCCATAACCCACCGAAGTGCCGTCCAGCCTGGCGCTGAGCTCGCTTATCTTCGCGTCCTGCGGAGCGGTGGCAACATAAGCCACGGCCTCCTGGTCGATATTGGCATAATCCCCGTCGGCCGCGTTGGCGCCGGCCAGCCACTGCTGGGCCAGGCCCTGCTGGCGCGCTCCGCAGAAAATGGTGTTTACAAAAATGCCCCTGGCCTTGGCCAGCGCGCCCGCTTGCATAAAGTTCACCGGGCCCTGCGTGAACGGCTCATTGCCGGCAATAAAGATCGCCTTGTACACGTCGTTCCTGGGGCTCCACTTCAGGGTGTTCACGGCATGCTTTAGCGCGGCGCCGCAGTATTCGTCGCCGCCATTGGTACGCAGCGCGAACAGCTCCTGCGAGACCTTGTCCAGGTCGCGCGTGAACGGCAGCACCTGGCGCAGATATTCGGACTCCCGCGACAGGGAACTATTACCGTATTCGTAAAGCGCCACCTCTATAGCCGGGGCCGACCCGCCCTTCTCGGCGGTAACAAGTTCGCTCACTATCTTCCAGATCTGCATACGGGCCTGGTTTATCAGCCCGTCCATAGAATTGGAAGTGTCCAGCAGCACGGCCACCTGCACCAGGGGCTTGGCGCCAAAATCCTTAGGCGGTTTAACGGGGTCCACGGGGGGGACGGCCGCGGTATCCTTCCAGGTCTTGGCCAGCTGCACCGACGCGGCGGAAAGTATCCTGCCGGTCCCGGTCTCGATAATACGCGCGTTTATCTCGCTCTTCTTTTCCTTAATATCGTTAAGCGTGCCGGTTACCACCGCGTCCGCGCCCAGAAGCTTCCCCAACTGCTTTGCCATGGAATCGTCGATAGCGCCCGAAGCCTGCAGCTTCAGCTCGCCCATCACCTTCTTAAGCTGGCCGCGCTCGATAAGTGTTACGCCCTTTACCTTAGAGAGCGCCGTAATAAGCCGCTCCTGCACCACCATCGGCCCTTCCGAAGCCCTGCCGCCCACATAAGGAAATTCCAGCACCGCCATCTTTATTGTCTCGCGGTCCTTTATCCCGTAGGACAACTTATCCGCCAGCTTATCAATAGGCTGCGCCGCCCACCCCTGCCCCGCCATAAACACACACAGCACAAAATACAATAAACGCATAAACCCTCCACCCGCAACTCTCATCCTAAGAATACCAAAATATAAGCTCCCAATTCCTTACCTTAACACCCACCCACCCCTGCCCCGACTTTAAAAAAACAAAAACCGCCGGCGCTTCTCCAGCACCAATACCTTGTACGGCATCAGCCACCAATGTCCCTTATATTCCAATAAAGAATCCCGCACATCGCGCTTCCCCACAAACAGCGGCCGCCAGCCAGCCAGCGCCTCCGGCCTGACCAGTATCGGCTTCACCGTAGGGTTCGTCATCAATAAAAACTTCCGCCCGCCCCCGCTCACTATCCCCGCCGCCAGCTTAGCATCAAGCCCCTCCGGCGCCGGCAGACGCTCCCCGCCGTCCAGCGCCGGCAGCAGCGCGTTCAGCTCCCTGGCCGTGTCCTCGTAAAAAGCCCAGCGCTCCGGGTTATCATAAAGCGCCTGCCCCTTCTTATTGCGCAGCCTAAAATAAAAAATGCCGCTTGCCCCGCGCAGCACCGACAGGTAGGTCATAAAGCGCACCTCGTCGCGGGTGGGGAACCTGCCCCTCGGCGGCTGCCTGCGCTGCGGGAAGTCCAGCCAGTTAAAAGCCTGCAGCACCGCCCACACCGGCTTATCCGGCCGCGCCGCGTCCAACTGTTTAGCCGCCTGCTTCAGCAGGCTTACATGATAGCCAACCGATTCCAGTCTTAGGTGCACCACCGGGTACCAGTCCACCATAAGCGCGTCCGCCACGGCGCCATAGGTAAAAGCGGCCCTGCCCTGCCCCATCACAAAAGTGGTCGGCTGCGCCGGGTCCCAGTCCTTAACGCGCTTGTCCAGCTTCTCCAGCCCGGCCTTCGGCAGCCTCTGCACGTCGGGCTCGTCAATAAGGTACCAAGCCAGCACCGGCCAGTCTTTAGCGGCCGCGTCATAAGAAGAGCCTATCACCTTGTCGGGCATTATCACCATCTTCAGCCCCTGCTTCTGCGCTTCGGCCGCCAGCGCCGCCAGTTTCCGCGGGTCCTGCGCATAGCTCTGAAAGCAGTTGAACCCGGCTTTCTTAAGCGGGGCCAGCTCCTCAGGCGCGTTTATGCCGTACATGCAGACAGGAAAGCCAAGGTTCCCGGCAAGAGCCGGCGCCGCCAGGCCCAAAAGCAGAAAAAAAGAGGAAAAAAGTTTCATATCACGAATTCTAGCAAAAATGGTGTTGACATGCTCGGGCAACATTGGCTATTATTTCACTTGTGCTTGGAACTGTAACATCGGGGTGGTCATCATAAACTGTGTTTTGCAATCAGTTAAGGAGAGAACTATAATGAAACATTTGGCCTTGACTCTGTCTATCCTAATGCTGGCCGGCCTGGCCTTTGCGCAGGACAATGCGCCCGCGCCTGCCGTGGAGCCCGCGCCTGCCGTGGAGCCCGCGACGCCCGCACCGGAGCCCGCAACGCCCGCGAATCCTGCGGCTGCCAAGGCCGCTCTTAAGATCACCAAAATTACCGGCACCGTCAACCTGATGAAGGACGGCATGGTGGTAATGACGCTTAAACCGGGCGACGCCCTTCCTTCGCTTGTGGATCCCAGCATGTCCTTTGCGGTTGTGGACGGTACGATAGAACTTGAAGCCTCCGGCCATGTTATTACCGCCGGCGCAGGCGCCAACTTCACCGTTACCTCCAATGCGGGCCAGATGAACATAGCCCTGGCGGCCGGCGCCCCGGTGAAAGTTAAGAACACCGCCGGCAATACCGTGGTGCTTACCGGGAATTCCGAAGTAAAGATGGTGACCACCAGCGGCAAGGTGGAAGTGACCGTTGAAAAGGGCAATGCCGTGGTTTCCGACTCTTCCGGCGGTGAAGCCAAAACCGTGCAGGCCGGCGATAAGGTTGATATGGTAGTGCCCGTAGTGGCCGTTGTCACCGCGCCCGCAGCCGTTACGCCCGCCGCCACCGAGCCTGTGGTAGAGGCCCCTGAGTTCGTAGCGCCGGTAATAGACGTTCCCGTTGTGGAGCCGTCGGTCATTCCCACGCAGGAGCTCAGCCCCTCTGGTCGCTAGGTTGTTGCGGCATCTTTAAATTAGTAACAGGAGAAATAAATGAAGAATCTAATAGCGATAGTGATTATGCTGACCCTTGCCAACTCGGCCTGGGCCGTGCAGAACATAAAGCTGGCCACCGTGGATATAAATCCCTATGCCGGCATTAATCAGAGCTACGACAGCAATATCTACCTGAAGGACACTGCCCTGAAGTCTTCGCATATCAACCGCACCACTTTGGGCGTAGATGTGCTGAACAAGTTCGGCTCCAAGCTGGAACTGGGCGGGGGCTATGCGCTTGAGCAGCTTACCTATTCGCGCTCGGGCAGCATCAACGACGCCACGCACCACAGCCTTAGCCTTAACCTTAAGGCCAAGCTGCCGCGCGATGCCTCGCTGAAGTTCAACGATAAGTTCCTGGACACCACCGACCAGGCCACCTCGGAGTATACCGAGCGCGCCCAGCGTGTGCAGAACACCGCCCTGGTTAAAATGGAAGCCCCGCTGCGCGGCAAGTTCGGCTACAGCATAGACGTACAGCATAATTATAATAACTACAAAGCCCTGGCCTACGACGCGCTTGACCGCGCCGAACTGCTGGCCGGCTTTAATGTAACCTACCTGCTGCAGCCCAAAACCAAGGTGTTCGTGGGCTATACCTACGGCGACCTGCGCTACGATAAGACCGTCTCTGCAGCCAATGACGCCACCTACAATAATGTGGACCTGGGCGTGACGGGTAAACTGGCCCCCAAGCTGGTGGGCGTAGTAAAGGCCGGCGCGCAGTTCCGCAACTATGATACAGCGCTGGTTTCCGGCGGCGTAACCGCCAAAGACGAATCCACCCTGGCCAACTACAGCGCCCAGCTGCAGTGGACGGCGCTGGAGAAGACCGAAGTTATAGTTTTCGCCAGGCGCGCCAATGTGGAAACCAACGGCACGGCCAGCCGCTACTACACCAGCACCCTTACCGACATCAGCGCCTCCCGCGAGGTACGCAAGATAAAGGTGGGCGTGGGCTTCAGCTTTGAGGACGTTGCCTATCCCGAAGCCATCAGCAGCGCCAGCGCTAAAAAGCGCTTTGACCACAATACCAACCTGCGCCTTAGCGCCGACTATAATGTGCAGAAGTGGCTTAAAGCCACCCTGGCTTATGCCTATAAGAACCGCAGCTCCAACGAGAGCGCCAACGACTATAAAGACAATGTCATTGGCCTGCAGTTGAAGGGCATGTTCTAAGCCTGAGCGGACAATAAATAAGAAAGCCGCCCTGACAGGCGGCTTTCTTATTTATATACCTTATATTATGCGCCCAGCTTACGGGCCAGTTCCTTAACGCAGGCCTGCACCATACCCAATATCTCTTCAAACACCTTATCCGTCAGCCCCATGGGGTCCTTAAGCTGTGCCCCTTC
>PEXO01000274.1:0-540 GCA_002779045.1 Elusimicrobia bacterium CG08_land_8_20_14_0_20_59_10
ACTTTGAGCATCAGCTTGTCGACCACATCGATTACCATGTGGTAAGTGTAGCATATATAACACTAGAAGTTAAACTTTATTTTGTGGAGAGCCCTAAAGTATAGCAGACGACCCCGACAGCGTAGTGTCGCGCTAAAAAGGCGGTTTGGGAATCAAAAATTGCTAGCATTGAATTATCAGTTTCGTAGAGGTCGATTGAGGGAAAGAAAAGCGCGCTGGCAGCCGTATAATGCTAAGTAAACCGTCCCGCATATATCTCCTATTCGAAGGGGCATTTAATTTTGCCGACAAAATTATCGCTCCCATCTTTGTCGTGTTTTTACAAAGCTTTAATTTGACTCCGGCACAAATAGGCGTTCTTTTGTCTGTTTCTAACTGGGTAACGGCATTCCTTGATTTCCCGACCGGGGCTCTCAGCAATCTAAAAGGCAGGGGATCAGCCTATTCTATAATCTAATCTGAAGGTGGGTAATTACGCCGTATCATGAATGGCCGGGAACATTCTAAGGCGGGCCAGGCCGGGTGCGGCGAACGTCTACG
>PEXO01000274.1:554-7009 GCA_002779045.1 Elusimicrobia bacterium CG08_land_8_20_14_0_20_59_10
CTTGGCCCTTCCTTACGGTCCGTTCTCCCCACTCCCCCGGTGGCTGCATAGCAATAACTGAAAAGGGTAGTGCTTCACAAGATTGCTTGTCCCTCCACGTTCCCCGGCGCACACGACACGGGAGGGCACTGTCCGCGATTAGACCGCGCAGGATAACGTGGTCAGCCTCCCAGAACCAGAAGGGCCCAGGAGCGATAACGCTCAAGGTGCTTCCAGAGCGCAGCCACCTCCGCCCGGGTATAAATGTCGCCGCTGTAGGAGACAAGGTTTTTCTGGTCTATCATCCGGACCAGGTGCCTGGCGGCCTCGTTCCCGCGTTCATCCAGGCTGACGGTCTCCCGCAGGAGGTCCACGGCAGCCATGTGATCTTCCCCGCTGCTTTTAACGCCGCCCACCTTTACGGTCAGCGCGTCCGTTAAAGCTATGGCGGAGTGTATGATCAGCAGGCCCGACGCATTCCAGTATTCGAACTCTTTAGCGAGTTCCGCGCCTTTATAAAAGTTGTCGGCTACATGTAAAAAATCCCGCCACCTGGCCCTTTCGATGGATTTCCGGGCTCCTTTTTTAGGCGTCATTTAAAACTTCCTTTAGCTTGGCCGGGCCCAGATCAATTCCCTCGCGCATGATGTTTTTGATCAGCGGGTCGCCCTTTTTCAGCCTGCCCAGGGCTTCCCGGACGGTCAAAATAACCGGAGACAGCCTTATTCCATAACGCGGGGCAAAATCCCGGCGGAATTCGTCGGCGGCGGCCGTTAAAGCCGCCTTCGCGGCCGGAGAGGCCAGCAAAAGCAGGTCCGCGTCGCTGCCCGGCTCCGCCTCCAGCCGCGCCACACTGCCGAAAAGTACCGCGCAAAGCGCCTTGGGCCCGGCCCAACCGGAGATATCCGCCTTCATGCGGCCAAAGAAGTCGCGCTCACCGCGCAGCAAAGGCAGCAGAAGGTCGCGGACCAGCAGGTTTTCAGCGTTCAGCCGTATCAGCTGGGTTTTGCCGGAACCCTGGCGCTTCAGCACCCCTAGCCCCTCAAGACGATTAACGGCGACGGCACAGGTTTGATGGTTCATCCCGGCGGCCCTGGCTGCAGCCCGGCCGCTCATGCCCTCCCTGCTGTCCAGGAGCGCGCGCAAAATAGCGATGGAACCGGTCCGTGAAAAGACCCAGTTAAGCGGATGCTCCAGTAAGTTAAACCGCGTGTTCATTTGTCTAGGATAGCAGACAAGTGGATGATTGTCAAGACACTGATTTAATGCCGTCCATTCCATTCATTATTGTTACAAGGCCGCGCCGGCGCTAATTGGCAGAAAGTCGAGGGCGGCGCGGGCAAAATTTATATAATAGTTTAAAGTAGTTTCGGGCTTTTCTTTGTAGTGGTGAGGCGATAATTTTCCGGCCTGAAAGGCCCGTATGAAATTTCAGAAGCGAAGCCGATATAGCGTTTTAGTGCCGTATCGGCTTTTCCTTTAAGGATAATTAAATGGAAATAGGCATAGTCGGGCTCCCGAACGTAGGCAAATCAACTCTTTTCAACGCGCTCACAAAGGCGGGCGCGGCTTCCTCTAACTACCCCTTCACCACCATCGCCCCGAACGTGGGGGTGGCAATGGTGCCGGACAAACGCCTGGACGCGCTCTTCGACCTGTTCAAGCCCCCGAAGAAAGTGGCTTCCTACATAAAGTTCGTGGATATAGCCGGCCTGGTGAAAGGCGCCTCGAAGGGCGAGGGGCTGGGCAATAAGTTCCTGGCCAATATCCGCGAAGTGGACGCCATAGTGCAGGTGGTGCGCGTGTTCAAGAACCCCGACGTGGTGCACGTGCTGGGCGAGGTGGAGCCCATCCGCGACATAGAAGTGATAGAGACCGAACTGCTGTTGGCTGACATTGAGACCGTGGACAAGGCGCTGGAGAAGAACCAGCGCGACCTGAAAGCCAGGACCAAGGACGCCGAGGAAAAGAAGGTACGGCTGGAAAAGATCAAGGGTCTGCTGGCCGACGGCAAACCCGCCCGCGAAGCCGGCTATACTATCGATGAAGTGCGCGATTTCAACCTGCTGACCGTCAAGCCAGTTTTCTTCGTGGCCAACACCTCGGAGCAGCCCGACGAGGAAGTGCTAGGCAAGCTGCGCGAATATATAAAAACCCGCGGCGCCATGCTGGTGGAGATCTCCGCCAAGATAGAGTCGGAGATAAGCGAGCTGCCCGACGAGGAAAAAGCCGGGTTCATGAAGGACCTGGGAGAGGAGTACACGGGCCTTGAGAAGATGGCTATAGCCGGCTACCAACTGCTGGACCTCATCAGCTTCTTCACCGCCGGGTCCGAGGATGAGGTGCGCGCCTGGAGCCTGAAACGCGGCCTCAAGGCCCCGCAGGCGGCCGGCCGCATCCACACCGATTTCGAGAAGGGCTTCATCCGCGCCGAGGTCTATTCCTTTGCCGATATCATGCAGCACAAAGAAGAGAAGGCTCTCCGGGAAAAGGGCCTGATACGCTCGGAAGGCAGGGAATACGTGATGAAGGACGGCGACGTCTGCTTCTTCAAATTCAATGTCTAGCCTGGGACAGGGACCCGCGTGAATCTTTCAGACATAGCGATAGACCAGGAGCTGCTCCCGAAGCTGGGCCTTAACCCGAAGCAGACGGAAGCGGTGCAATATTTCTCCGGGCCGCTTTTGATACTGGCGGGCGCGGGCACCGGCAAGACCAAGACGCTCACCTCCAAGATAGCCCTGCTCATAGCCTCCGGCGTCCCCCCCGGCCGCATACTGGCCATAACCTTCACCAATAAGGCCGCGCAGGAGATGCAGCAACGCGTGGCGAAGATAGTGCCCTATGCCGGCGGCATGTGGATACATACCTTCCACGCGCTGGGCGCGCGGATGCTGCGCCAGCACGGCCGTCATATAGGCATAAAGCCCGATTTTGTTATCTACGACGACGACGACCAGAAGAAGCTGATAACGCTTTCCATGACGGAGCTCGGCCTGGAGGCGGAGAAGAACAAGGCGCCGATGTACCTGAGCATCATCTCGCGCGCCAAGGACGACCTGCTGGACGCGCAGAGCTACCTGATAAACGCGCAGGCCTCCGGCGACCAGTCCCGCCTGAAAGCGGCCCAGATCTACGGCCTCTACCAGAAGAAGCTCTCCGAATCGGGCGCGCTCGACTTCGGGGACCTGATAGTGCGCACCGCGGAGCTCCTGAAGGAGAACGACGAGGTCCGCGCCTACTTCCAGGAGAATTTCCAGTACATACTGGTGGACGAATACCAGGACACCAACCACGCGCAGTACGTGCTGGTAAAGACCCTCTGCGCCAAACACCGCAATCTCTGCGTGGTGGGCGATCCCGACCAGAGCGTTTACGGCTGGCGCGGGGCGGATATCCGCAATATCATGGAGTTCGAGAAGGACTTTCCCGACGCCAGTACAGTGGTGCTGGAGCAGAACTACCGCTCCACCGCGCGCATACTGCACGCCGCCAACGAGGTGATAAAGCATAACCGCAACCGCAAGCCGAAGGACCTCTGGACCAAGGCGGGCCACGGCGAGGAGCCGGCCGTGCTTGAGTATAATAACGAAACGGACGAGGCGCGCGGGATCCTGGACCGGGTAAAGGAACTCACGGCCCGCGGCGGCCTTACCTATAACGATATCGCCGTTTTCTACCGCACCAACGCCCAGAGCCGCTCCTTCGAGGAGGCCTGCCGCCGCGCGCGCATCCCCTACCGCCTGATAGGCTCCGTGCGTTTCTATGACCGCAAGGAAGTAAAGGACGTACTGGCCTACCTGAAGCTGCTGGTGAACCCCGCCGACATGGTGAGCCTGCTGCGCGTGATAAACGTGCCGGCGCGCGGCGTGGGCAAGACCGCCATGGAGCGCGTTATGGCGTACTCCCGCCTGAAAGATATCCCGCTTTACCAGGCGCTGCTCGCCTCCGACCAGGTACCGGACCTCACCAATACCGCCCGGCGCGGCATCAAGGAATTCCTGGACCTCTTGGAAGGGATAAAATCGGACCTGTTCTCTGCCACCCCTTCGGCGATGCTGGCGCAGGTGCTTGAGAAATCCGGTTACTGGCAGATGACCGAAGAGGAGAAGGACCAGCAGGAGGCGCTGGCCCGCCAGGGCAACCTGCAGGAACTGGTGAACGCCGTAAAGGATTTTGAGGAACACTGCGTCAAAGAAGGCACGCCCCCTACCCTGCACAAATACCTGGAGGACGTGATGCTGGCCTCGCAGGTGGACAAGCTGAACACCGACACCTATGCGCTGACGCTGATGACCGTGCACCTGGCCAAGGGCCTGGAATTCCCCGCCGTGTTCCTTACCGGCCTGGAGGAGAACCTGTTCCCCATCAACTCCGCGCACTCCGACGAGGAGGACCTGGAGGAGGAGCGCCGGCTGGCCTATGTGGGGATGACGCGCGCCAAGGAGCGGCTGTTCCTCACCTGGGCGGGCACGCGCAGGATCTTCGGCACCACGTACCCCAACCTGGCTTCCCGCTTTATCTTTGAAAGCAAAATAGCCGCGCGGACCACGCGGCACCCCGGCGGGGAGGAAGAAGAGGAACTGCCGGCCGCCACCCGGCCGCCGCCCGCCCTGCCGCGCGTGGGCAAGGGCCGCCGCGTAATGCACCCCGTGCACGGCCCGGGCCGAGTGGTGGAGCAGGTGGGCACCGGCGAGTTCGCCAAGGTGACAGTGGTCTTCGACAGCGGCGTCAGGCAGACCCTGATGCTGAAATACGCCCCCCTGAAGCCCATCTGACGGGAGAACTTCAACATGTCAGGCGCAAAAAAAGAACATTCGGCAGGCGGAGTGATACTGGAGGACGGCCGCGTCCTGCTGATACAGATGCGCAACCTCAAAGGCGAGAAGGTCTGGACCTTCCCCAAGGGGCATATCGAACCCGGCGAAACGGCCGAGGCGGCCGCGCTGCGGGAAGTGGAGGAAGAAACCGGCTGGCTCTGCGAGATAGCGGCCCACCTCTGCCGCGCCGAATACTCCTTCGAGAGGGACGGCGAACCTGTGGACAAGGATGTATGCTGGTTTTTGATGGAACGCGCCGGCGGCGACGGCCTGCCGAAAACCCCCGACGAGATCTTCGATATGAAATGGACCACGCTGGCCGAAGCGGAGAAGGAACTGCTCTACCCCAGCGATCTGGAGATGCTGGAACTGCTCAGGAAGCGCGGCGCTGCTGCCTGACCACCCGCGCCGCAGGGCTCAGTCTGAAGAAAGTCACGACAGGCATCATGAACGGTTTGCCCCTCCGGACTGACACCTCCACTTCGAAAGGCCTGAAAACTATCCCCCACAGGAAGAACTGCGCCGAGCGGTTGAAGGCCGAAGCCTCCCGTACCACGGAGAGCGCGGCCCCCGCGCCCGCGGTCCGCCCCTCCATCTCCGACATAGCCCCGGCAAAATCTCCGGCCTCCGCTTTCTGAAGGGCCGCATCTAAGGCCGACCCCGATGCGGCCAGTTCCGCGCGGGCGCGCGCGTACGCCGCCCCGGGAAAGAAACGGGCAAGCGCCCGCCAGATCAGGTAATCATAAAGACAGGAGAACCCGGCGGCCCGCGTCCTGGCCTTCAGCCCCCTTAGCCCGCTGAAAACGGAATACTTGATATATAAGGAAGCAAAGTCGTCTTCCAGCGCGCCAAGCGCCGCCCCGAACTCCACCAGGGAAAGCTCCCCTCCCTGCAGGCGCGACAGCAGTTTTTCCAGCCGCTGCTTAAGCCCGGAGGCCGAACCGGCCAGGCCGCGCGCGCCGGCCGAACCCGCCTGCCCGACCCCCGAAGAAAGCGCGGCCAGTTCGGCGCTGCGGGCGCGCACTTCCAGCGCCGCCAGGGCGCGGCGCAGCTCCGAACGCCGGGCCTCGAGCCCGGCCGATTCCTCACCGGTGATGGCGGTCCTGCCCTTTACCGCGGAAGCCGACACCACGAAAGCGGCGTACTGCGTCACGGCGGCGGAATATTCCCGGCCGGCACCTACCGGACCGCGCCCGTCCGGGCCGCGATAGGCGTCGAGCATTGCCCCCCCGCTGGCAAGCTCCCGATCGAGCCCGGCGCGGTTGAGCTTATAATCGGCATAATTGCCCGAAAAGAAATCGGACCCGGCGTGCCTGGCGCCTCCGACCACCGGGGGAGGGGCATTCCCGGTGGCCGAACCCTCGTAGAGTCGCCGCGCGGCCGCCTCCAGCCCCTCCGGGGAAACGCGGCTGTCCGCCGCGGCCTCGTTGAGGTTCTTCACCATTTCAAGAAAGTGCGGGTTTATCGTCCATTTCGTCTCTTCTATGACATAATTATCCGGCACTTCCCCCCCGCCGCTTTTAAAGTGCAGTGAAAGCCAGGCGGCCCTGTCGGGGTTCTTTTTTATCCAGTCCAGCAGCAGCAGGCGCAGGGCGGAATGGGTCTGTACGCCTTCGGTCTCCACCAGCTTGGCGGCCATGTTGTTCTCTATTATCC
>PEXO01000274.1:7022-7581 GCA_002779045.1 Elusimicrobia bacterium CG08_land_8_20_14_0_20_59_10
GCTGCGCTGCTGCAGGCTGGCGGAAAGGCGGTCTTTCAGGGCATCCCTCTCCCTGGCCTGCGCGTCTTCCGCGCTTATATCGGGGAGCCCGTCCTGGGCCGGCGCGCAGACCGCGCCGAGAAGGACGGACAATATAAAGACGCATATTATTCTCATTTAGAGCCGTTTCAAAGCCAGTGACGCAGAAAATAAAGCAGAGAGGAGGCCGCTTTCTCCGCCAGCGGGCGCTTCCTCACGTCGGCCAGCGTCACCGGCCTGGAATTCTTAAGGTCCTCGCGGAAAGCGCGCGTCATGGCCGCGCCGAAAGCCCTGCTATACACGTTCAGGTTCACTTCCAGGTTATACTGCAGGCTGCGGTGGTCCAGGTTATGGCTGCCTACCGAAGCCCAGACACCGTCGATAACGGCCGCCTTGGAGTGCAGCATGGGACCGCGCCATTCATAGATCCTTACCCCGTTCTCCATCATATAGCCGTACCTGGACCAGGAGGCCCAGCGCACATAAGGGTGGTCCGTCTCTCCCGGCGTTATTATCCGCACGTCCACGCCCCGGCGCGCGG
>PEXO01000023.1:0-1377 GCA_002779045.1 Elusimicrobia bacterium CG08_land_8_20_14_0_20_59_10
CCGGTAAAGTGGTACTTTGTAAAGGCTCTGGACAGCAGCGACGTGCGCAGCGACGCCTCCGTCTGGCTCAGCAATTCGGACAGCGTTAACCGCACCGTGGCCGACGACCAGCGCGCCGTTGTGGATATGCCGCCGTCCGTTGGCGACCTGCTGCGCGCGGAAGGGCTTGTGACGGTTCTGGAAAACATGCCGGCATACGAGACCGGCTCCACCGTGTCGTCTTATAAATTTTTCCTGAGGAACGCGGCCAACAACGAGGTGCCCCGGCAGCTGGCGGCAGATGTTACGCTTAGCATGCCCCTTTCTAAAACCGGCACTTTCAGCGTAAACGCGTTCTCGCCGTCGGCTTCCTACAGCGCCTACGACTTCGCCGTTTATTACTACAACGGCGTGGAAGACGTTAAGCTGGGCGGCGACGTGAACCCGGATAACGGCACCGTGTCCGTGGTTACCCGGCAGACCGGCCTTTTCAAGGTCAAGCGGGTCATACGGGCACAGAGCTTCAGCATAACGCAGACCGTGCCTAAAAAGATATTCACTCCCAACGGCGACGGGATCTGGGACGTGTTCAATATAATCTACGAGAATCCCGAAGGGCTGGCTATCACCAGCGCCAAGATCTACGACCTTTCCGGCGCGGCGATAGCCGACCTCAAGATGGGGACCTACATCACCAATGCTTCTCTGTCCTGGGACGGGCGCAGGTCCGGCGGGGACAAGGCGCAGGCCGGCATCTATATTTACCAGTTCAAGGCCGGCAGCAAGCATTATAACGGCACAGTGGTGCTGGCAAGATAAGGGAATAAGTAAAGAGTGAAGAGTAAAGAGTAAAGAGTAAAGAGTAAAGAGTAAAGAGTGAAGAGTGAAGAGCGGTAGTGGGTGAATGCCGCGTCTTAAGTGCTTGCCAAGAGGCAGTTTGCGCCGGTCAGGTCGGTTTTGTTTTATTGCCGCTACATTCAGGTAATATTTATGAAACAGGTAAAAGTTAGAATTGTAACTGTGGCAATGCCTGCGCAGGCGCCGTACAAAAGGACCAGGTCCATTGGACGGCCAACAGTTTTAGCACTTGTATTCTGCGCGGTCGCCGCGGCTGCTATGAACGCTTACGCTTCTTTTTCCGCTGATTCCGCCTGCGGGGCAAGGTCCTCCGCCATGGGCGGCGCTTTTACCGCGGTGCCAGGCGGTGCGGAGGCCGGCTGCTCCAATCCGGCCACCCTGCTTGAGCTTTCCTCCCCTGAGCTTACCGCCGCCTACAGCCGCCTGTACTCCGGCCTCAGCGACGATTCCAATATAGGGCAGGGCTATCTGGGCCTGGCGGCCCCGGTCCACCGCTACCTGCGGGGCGTGGGCGGCTTTGCCTGGAACGAGACCCGCCTG
>PEXO01000023.1:1403-2715 GCA_002779045.1 Elusimicrobia bacterium CG08_land_8_20_14_0_20_59_10
TTCTTTAAGCTATGCCACCGCCGTTTACCACGGCATAGGCGCCGGCCTTACGCTTAAGTACCTGCGCCGCAGCTATATCGCCGACGCCTATACGGCCCTGGACCCGGTTTTTTCCGGCGGCTACTCAAAGGGCGCCCTGGGCGCCGACCTGGGCTTTTTTTACCGCCATCGTACCAGGTATGCGTTCGGACTTGCCTTCAAAAATATCAACAAGCCTGACCTGGGCCTGGCCTCCGCCGACCGCCTGCCTGTGGAGGTGCGCGCCGGAGCTTCTTACCTTATGAAGACCAGCCTGCTGGACCTGGACGCCGCCTTTGCCGGCCCTGACTACACACTTTCAGCCGGGGTTGAATACTCTTTCCAGAAACGCTTTGCCCTGCGCATGGGGCTTGCTTCCGGTAATAATTCCCGCCGCAGCGTGAATTTGGGGCTTGGCGGGCGCTTTGGCCTTGCGTCTTTTGACTACGCTTTCAGCCTGCCTCTTGGCGGCATAGCCGGGACCAATGGCTCGCACCGCGTGGCGTTCTCTTTCCGCTTCGGCGAGGAAGCCGAAAGGCAGCAGGCGGAGGAGCTTGCCGCCGCGTCCGAATATAAACGCGCAGCGCAAAAGGCCGCCCTGCAGGAGGAGAAGATACGCATGCTGCAGGAGCGCCTGGACGCCTTGATCCTGCAAGGCATAGCCCCGGCGCCGCAGCCGGTGCAGGTACAGCCCGCGCCGCAGGAACAGCCGTCCGCGGGGCAGGCCGAGCTTATGCGCCAGCTTGAAGCCCTGAAGCTTGAGTTTGAAAAGTCCCGCGCCGAAAAGGACAAGGCCGACCTGCAGGAAGAGAAGATACGCCTGCTGCAGGAGCGCCTGGACGCCGTAACGCGGCAGCAGAATATTGCCCCCGAGCCGCAGCCGGTGCAACCCGTGCCGCAGGTGCAGCCGTCCGAGGGGCAGGCCGAGCTTACGCGCCAGCTTGAAGCCCTGAAACTGGAGCTTGAAAAGTCCCGCGCCGAAATGAAAGGCATAAAGGCGGATGTGGAGGCCAAGCCGGCTGTTAAAGCGCCGCAGCCCAAGGTCCAGAAGCCCAAGCCCCAGGCGCCGGCCGCCCGCCCCACCAGCTATAAGGTAAATAAAGGCGATACGCTTGAGAGCATAGCCGCCTCCGTGTACGGCAATCCGGAACGCTGGTCCGACATCTACCGCGCCAATTCCGGTTCGCTGGGCCGCGGCGGCGCGGTAAAGCCCGGTCAGGTGCTGGTACTGCCATAAGGGGAAAGGATTAAGGATTTTAATCTTTTTAATTTATGAACGAAAAATTTGACGAAT
>PEXO01000023.1:2724-7783 GCA_002779045.1 Elusimicrobia bacterium CG08_land_8_20_14_0_20_59_10
ACGAAGCCGCGATAACCGACGTGGAAACGGCGCGCCTGGCGCTGCGCTGGGCGCTTGACAAGATACATGCCCAGGCCGAAGAGGATATGAAGTCCCGGCAGAACCTGCAGGAAAAGAGCAGCCAGGTGGCCTTCCTTGAGAACCAGCTCAAATCCAGGAATTCGGAGTTGGAACGCGCGCAGCGCTCCCACGACGAAGAGATAACCTCCCGGCAGGATTCGCTTGAAAACCAGTTCCGTTCCCGTCTTGAGCGCATTTCCGAGCGCGAAGGCGAACTTGAGGACAAGATCTCTAAACATGAAGAGCTGATGAAGCAGAAAGAGGCACACCTGCTGGACGATTATCAGAAAAAGTCGGAAGAATTGCGCGCCCGCTGGGCGCAGGGGGAGGGTGAACTGTGGCAGCTGCGTCAGGAGCAGCTGGCGAAACAGCAGGAATTCGAGCGGGTTTACGGGGCCAGGCTGGAGGATGAAAAAAAGAAGCTGGCCGAAGAGCTGGCTTCCCAGAAGGCCTCTCTCGAGCATACCTACCAGAACAGGATGGAGGACCTGGAAAACCGGGAGCGCTCCACCGGCGAAGAGCTGAAAAAGCAGGAGGCCATGCTTAAATGGGCCAAAGACAGCTGGCAGAAAGACGCCGAGGACCGCGAGCGCTCGCTTAAACAGAAGGACCTGGAGGTAGACAAGAAGATCCTGGAGAAGAACCAGGAAATAGACGATTTTAAGGTTAAGCTGATGCTTCTTGAAAAGCAGCTTAAAGAGCTGCCCGAGGCCGTCAGACGCCGCGACGAGGACCTCTCGCGCTATAAAGACGCACTAAAGAGCCTTGAGGGCGTGATAGGCACGCTTGAAACGGAGAAGAAAGCCCAGCAGGCGGATTATGACGGCCGTCTCGCCAAAATGGAGACCGTCGTAGAGGCCGAAAGGAACCGCTACCGCGAGATAGAAGCGGAGATTCCGCGCCGCCTTAAGATAGCCGTGGAGCACGAGAGGAACCGCCTGGCGGAGAAACTGCAGGAAATAGAGGGCAATTATAAGGAAGATCTCGGCAAGCGCCAGGAGGAGATAGAGTACCTGCAGCGCAACCTGAAAACTTTTGAGGAAACCATAAAGAGCATGCAGGGGGACCGCGAGATCCTGTCCCAGAAAGTGGAGCAGTCCCAGGCGCAGTACAACTCCAAGCTGGAAGAAGTCGCCTTCCGGGAAAGACAGCTTCAGTCCGAATACGACGTGCGGCTGAAAGTGGAGATGGAAAAGCACACCCGGGACCTGCGCGCCGAGATGGAGTCCGCCAACCGCCTTTACGAGGACAGCCTGCGCCTGAAGCTGGAGGAAATAACCCATCTGCGCGGAGAGCTGGACGAGGTGGCCCATGACCGCGCGGCCGGCAGGGAGCAGATCTCCGGCCTGCGCAGGGAGATGGAGGCCGCGGCCGAGCGCCACCTGTCCGAAGTCGCAGCGGTCAAGTTAAAGCTTAAGACCGAATATGAACAGCACGCCGCCGGCGAAGCGGCGGAAGCCGCAAAGCTCCTGGCCGCCGAAAGGCAGAAATTCACGGAGATGCTGGACGAAAAGACCTTCAACGCGTCCGCCGCGCTGACGCGCAAGGAAGAGGCCGTCAGCCAGCTGAAAATGGCGCTGCAGAAGTCGGGGGAGGAACTGAAGCTGGCCCTCGCCGAAGAAAAGGCCCGGAGCGCGGCTGTAATAGAGGATAATGCGGCGCGCAGCGCCGACACGCTTAAACTGCGCGAGGACAAGATCGCGGAGCTTTCCCGCACGCTGGAATCGTCCAGGATAGAAAGAGAGGAACTGCTGCTGCTGGAGCGCCAGCGCCTTGAGCGGCTTTACGCCGAGAAAGAAAAAGCCATGGACGCCGAAGCCGCCGCCAAAGACGCGGAACTGCTGCGCGTCCGCGAGTCCCTGGTAAAGATCGCCGCCGAGAAGGAGCTGCTGGCGGCCGGCTTCGCGCCGGAGAAGCAGGCCCTGGAGGAAAAGATCTCCTCCCTTTCCACGCGCCTTACCGAGGAAGAAGCCACCGCGTCCCTTAAAGTGGATACCGCGGTGCGCCGCGAGGTCGATCGCTATTCCGAGATCATAGACCGGAAGAACCATGAGCTGGAGGCCTTGTCCAGGCTGCGCCAGGCGCAGGAGGACGGCTACAGGACAACCCTTGAGGATTTCCGGGAAAAACTTGCCGATGCGCTCGGCCGGTTTGAAGTGCTGAAAAAGACCGCGGAAGACCGGCAGTTGCAGGTTTCCTCCCTGCAGCTGGACCTGGCGCGCGAAAAAAAGACCGCGGGGGATTCCATCTCCCATCTCTCCGCCAGGCTTGCCGCCCGTGAGACGGATTATAAATACCTGCGCACCGAGTACGAGGATTTCAAGACCGCTTTCGAGGAGGATGTAAAAGCGGAAGAGAAGAAATTCGAGGAAGCCATGCACAGGCTGCGCTCCGTAGAGGAGCAGAAGGCTTCCAGGGACAAGCAGATAGAGGCGCTGAAGCGCGACGGCGAACTGCTGCGCCTGGAGCTTGTGCGCCGCGACCATGAACAGGCGGAAATGAAAGCGTCTTCCGCCAAAGCCCTCGAGGCGGAGAGAAAGGAACTGCGCGCCGCGAACGAGCGTTTGTCGCAGGAATTCGCGCAGAAAGAAAAATCCATGACGGCCGAGATCTCCGTGTTCAGGGCCGAGGCCGGCGCCAACGAGATCGCCGCGGAAAAATACCACGCCCAGGCGGAGGAATACGGAAGGAATATAGAGCGCCTGAAAGCCGTTCTGGAGGAAGAGCGGGCAAGAAAGATGGAAAGCGAGAAAGAGGGGCAGTTAGCGTGCGAGGCGTATGAAGGGCGTATTAAAGAGCTCTTTGGCCGGGAAGAGGCGCTGGCCGCGGAATTGCTGTCGGTCAAGCACGCGCTTGCCGAAAAGGCCGAGAGGTTCTCCGAACAGGGGTCGGAGACGGAGGCTTTAAGGCAGGCGGCGGAGCGGCTGAGAACCGCGTTGGAAGGGGAGCGCGAAAAAAGGATTGAGAGCGAACTTGCGGCCGAAACCGCGCTTTCCGGGGCCAGGGCGAAAGAAGAAGAGCTGCTTGAACGGTTATCCAGGGAGCTGGCCCAGAAAGAAAAAGACGTGATGAGCCAGGTAGAGGATTATAAGAAAGCCGCCGAAGCCAAGGACCTTTCGGCGGAAAAATATAAGATCCAGGCCGAGGACGCCGCAAGGGCCGTTGACCGCATAAGGGATGTGCTTGAGACGGAACGCGCCAGGCAGGCGGAAAAAGACGCCGCCCTCAGGAGAGAATACGACGTACAGCTGGCCGATGTTATAGGGAGGGAAAGCGCGGTCTCCGCGGAACTGCTTTCCCTTAAACAGGCTTTGTCCGCCAGCGCCGAAGAGGCGCAAAAGGGGAAAACGGAGTCCGAGAACCTGCGCGCCACGCTTGAACGGTTAAAGCCGGCGTTCGAGGAAGAGAAGAAAAAGCGTTCCGAAGCCGAAGCCGCCGTGCTGGCCTCCGATGCCTTTCTGCGCGAGAAGACCGCGGAATCATCGGGGCGGTATTCGGAGCTTGAAACCCTTAACCGCTCCGTGGACCGCCTGAAGCTCGCCTTGGACGAGGAGCGCAAGAAGCGCGTGGAGGCCGAAGCCGCCGCGCTGGCCTCCGGCTCCGCCCTGCGCGAGAAGACCGCGGAATCATCGGGGCAGCATTCCGAGCTTGAAACTCTTAGCCGCTCGGTGGAGCGCCTAACAGCCTCCCTTGAAGAGGAACGGAAAAAGCGCGAGGGAGCCGAAGCCGCCGCTGAAAATTCCAGTCTGGCGCTGCGTAAGAAATCCGACGAGGAGAGCGCGCATCGCTCTGAAATTGAGGCCCTTAGGTATGCGGTGGCCCGCATAAAAGCCGCTTTCTCCGACGAACAGAAAAAGCGCGCCGAAGTGGAACTCCTGGCCGAGACTTCGCATTCAGAACTGCTCGGGAGGGCGGAGCAGCTCTCCAGCCAGAAGTCCGAGGCCGACGGCCTGAAGAACGCCGTGGACCGGTTGAAGGCCGCGCTAGAGGAGGAGAAGCGCAAGCGCGCCGAAGCCGAACTGGCCGCCGCCACTTCGCGCTCCGTGCTTAACGAGAAAACCGAGGAGATCACGGTGCGCGGATCTGAAATAGAGACGCTTAAACACAACATCGAGCGCCTGAAGCACGCCTCCGAGGAAGAGCGGACCAGGCGGGTGGAGGTTGAGCTTCTCTCCGAAACCGCGCATTCGGCCCTGCGCGAGAAGCAGGAAGAGTTCATGCGCACCCAGAAACTTGTGGAACAACTCAAGGAAAAACTGCAGCTATGGAAGAGCAAATAAACGGCCTTGAGGGGCTCAACTCGGAACTTGAATGCTTCATTTCCGACCTCCACGGCCGGGAGGAAACGTTGTCCGCGCGCGTAAAAGCCCTTGAAGAGGAGCTCTCCGCGGCCCGCAGTTCCGCCGACGCCGGCATGAACCACATGGCTCAGAAGGAGGCTTCCCTGTCCCTGGCGCTCGAACAAGTGCGGGCCTCCCTGCTGCGGGAAAGCTCTAAAGTCGTTGCGCTCACTTCGGAGCGCGACGAACTGTCCCGCCGCCTGGAAGCCGATGAGTGCCTTATCGAAGAATCAAAAACCGCCCTGTCGGAAAAAGAGGCCTTGCTTAAAGGGGCGCGCGCGGCGGCTAAAAGCAAGGCCGACGAACTGTCCGCGGCTATCGCGGAGGCCGGTGCCTCCCTGCTCAGCGAGGGTTCTAAAGTTTCCGCGCTGACCACGGAGCGGGACGGCCTTCTCCGGCAGCTCGAGGGCCTCTCCGGCCGTCTTGAAGAGTCGCGGACCCTTGCGGCCGAAAAAGAAAAGCTGCTGAAGGAAACCCGTGCTTCCGCCAAAGAGGAGTCGGCAAAGCTTTCCGCGGCGATCGAAGAACTCCGTGGTTCCATGAAACATGACGGGGACCTGCTGCGCTCCGAACTTGCGCGTCATGACCGGGAAGCCGAAGAGCTGAAAGCCGCGGCGGCAAAAAGCATGGACAGCGAACGGCGGGGCCTGACCGCCGTT
>PEXO01000344.1 GCA_002779045.1 Elusimicrobia bacterium CG08_land_8_20_14_0_20_59_10
TCAGGAACAGCAGCCACATGGGCGACCAATAGGGGAACAGCAGGTAAAAAAGCGCAGCGCTGGTGAGCAGGTTTATCCAGACCGTGATGCCGCGTATATGGCGCGTGAACTGCATCAGCCTGTAGGTATTGGCGCTGAGCCAGTAATTAAGCGCGGAAGAGGCGGTCAGCAGGGCGAAAGACGCGTAGGTCACGCTCTTTTCCGGTTCCGAGAAGAAGATGGCCAACAATATGAGTATGACGGCGAACGGCGTGAAATAATAGTTCAGGATATGCATATTACCTTCCGGTTCTCTTTATAACAAGAATAAAACGGTCCTCTTTTTCACCGGGCAGCCTGTAGCCCGCTTTTTCCACCACGGCGGCGCGGGCTTTGAGCAGGGCTCTTTCCAGCACCGGGCGTTCCTGTGCCAGCTGTGCCGCGCTCTGCCAGGCCAGGAACACCCCCCCCTGCGTCACCATATTTAAGCATTGGGGCAGTACATTTTCAAGTCTCCCCATGGCGCGCTCAAGGACGGCGCTGTAGCGCGCGGTCCTGGGGCCTTCCCCCACCCTGCGCTGGAACACCGCGGCGTTGGCCGCTCCCATGTCGGAGAGGGTTTGCGCCAGGAATGCGCAGCGCTTGCCGTTGGAGTCCAGCAGCTCGAAGCGGAACTCCTCCAGCGCCGCCGCCAGCGGCGCTCCGGGAAACCCCGCCCCGGTGCCGGAGTCGGCTATCAGGGCGCCGCTTGTTACGTAGCGCCGCAGTACCGGGACCGCGGCCAGCGAGTCGCATATGTGGCGCGTCCAGAGCTCAGGCTCGTCCGCTTTCGAGACCAGGTTCATCACGGCATTGCTTTCCTTCAGCCGCGCGGCGAATAGTTCCAGCTTAGTCTCCTGCGCCGCGTCCAGACGGAGGCCCCAGGCCGCGAATTTCTCTTTAAGTTCTTCGTTCATTCGTGCTTTCCGTTCTTCCGGGTTTCCCCGTCCCCCGGGGGACGGGCGGGTCTGCTCCGCTTAACAATAGCTTCGCAGGACCACGCGTCGGTCTGTGCGCGGCGCTGTTTCTCTATATTTACCCACAGCAGGTTTATGTCGGACGGGGTCAGCCCGGGGATGCGCCCCGCCTGCGCCAGCGTAAGCGGCCTGATCTTTTGCAGTTTATGCCTGGCCTCGTTGGACAGGCCGGCGGTTTTTGCATAATCAAGATCGGCGGGCAGCCGCAGCTGTTCGAACTTTTTCAGGCGGTCCGCTTCTTTGCGGTTGTGCCCGATATAGACGGCGTATTTCTTTTCTATCTCCGCGGTGGCCGCGGCTTTTTCCAGCGTCCACGGCCCGTCATCCGGGAGCCGGGCTTTTGTCTTTTGCCCGGCGCAAAGGTCCGCAACTGCCCCGGCATAGGCCTTGAAGGAGGAGGCGTGCGTCTTTGGCAGCAGGCCCAGCCCGAAGCCGTGCGGCGCCAGGCGCAGGTCGGCATTGTCCTGGCGCAGCATCAGCCGGTACTCGGCGCGCGAGGTGAAGATGCGGTAGGGTTCGTCCACGCCTTTTGAGACCAGGTCGTCTATCATCACGCCTATATAGGCCTCGTCGCGCCGCAGGACCAGCGGCTCCCGGCCGCGCTGGCGGAGGGCCGCGTTTATGCCGGCCACCAGCCCCTGTGCCGCGGCTTCCTCGTAGCCGGTGGTGCCGTTCACCTGCCCGGCCATAAAAAGTCCTTTCACGGCGCGCGTCTCCAGCGTATAATCCAGTCCGGACGGGTTGCAGTAATCGTATTCTATCCCGTACCCGGCCCGCATTATCTCCGCGCGCTCCAGGCCCGGCACGGAGCGGACTATCTCCAGCTGCGTTTCTTCCGGAAGGCTTGTGGAAAGCCCGTTCACATAATATTCCTCGGTGTCGAAGCCTTCCGGCTCCAGGAACAGGTGATGCGCGCTGTGATGCGGGAATTTTACCACCTTGTCCTCTATGGAGGGGCAGTAACGGGGCCCCGTGGACTTTATCTTGCCGCTGTACAGCGGCGAGCCGTGCAGGCCGGCCCTGATGATCTCCGCGGTACGCGCCGTGGTGTGCGTTATCCAGCAGGGGAGCAGGGTATTGGTTATGGCGGGCGTGAAATGGGAGAACGGCCCCGCCGGGGAATCCGGGTCCTGCCTGTCGCATTTGGAGAAATCAATGCCGCGCGCGTGCAGGCGCATGGGAGTGCCTGTTTTAAACCTGGCAAGTTTCAGGCCCAGGGAGCGCAGGCTTTCCGAAAGGGGGCCGCTGGGCGGATGGTTGTAGCGGCCGCCCGGGAAGGAGCGCAGGCCGATATGTATTATGCCGCGCATGAAGGTGCCGGCCGTCAGTATTACCGCCGCGGCGCGGTAGCGCGTGCCGCGCGCGGTCTCCACGCCGGTTGCTTTGCCCCCGCGCGTAAGCACGCGGACCGCTTCGTCCTGTACGGCCAGCAGTCCGCCCTGCAGCTCCAGCGCGTGTTTCATTGAGAACTGGTAAAGCTTCTTGTCGCACTGCGCGCGCGGGGACCGGACGGCGGCCCCTTTGGAGGTGTTAAGCATATGGCAGCCTAGCATGGCCCTGTCGGTTATTTTAGCCATCTCTCCGCCCAGCGCGTCCAGCTCGCGCACAAGCTGCCCCTTTCCCACGCCGCCTATGGAGGGATTGCAGGACATCTGCGCTATGGTGTCCAGGTCCTGGGTCAATAGCAGCGTTCTTGAACCAAGGCGGGCGGCCGCCAGCGCCGCCTCGCAGCCGGCATGCCCGCCGCCTATCACGATAACTTCAAAATCCTGCGGGTAGTTGAACATAGTCAGAACAGCAATAACAGCGCCTGGTATTCCTCCGGCAGCAGCAGGGCGATATTGTAAAGGAAAAGAGCGGAGCCGGTCATCGTCAGGAACACCGCCGCCGCCGCCCGCGGAGCTCCGGTCCCGCCGGCCAGGCGCAGCGCTTTAACCAGGAAAATAAAATACCATAACGCCATTGCTATGGTGGAGAGTTCGTAGAGCCGGCTGGAGGAAAAGTATATGGCAAGTCCCTCCAGCGGCAGGAACGCAGAGCCTATGGCAAAAGCGGCCAGCAGGACGCGCAGCATGCCGTGAAAACTTTCCCCGGCCGCCCGGAACCGGTACCAGGCCGCCGCGGCCGGCGGTATGGCCGCCAGGGCGAGCGCCGCGGGGTATTCTTTCAGGACGCCCAGCGCCGCGAAATAAGCGAAGGCCGCCGCCAGCCCCAGCAGCAGGCGCGGGCCGATGCGGCCGGCAGAGAGGATGGCGGTTATGCGCGGCAGAAAAACCGCGCACAAGAACGTGGTTATTGCCCCCCCGGCGGTCCCGGCCAGGAGGTAGACCGCAAAAGGCCGGCCGAAGACGGAAGACGGGGCTTCCGGCATGAACGACGCCGGCAGAAAGGCAGCCGCGGCCGCCGAGCCCAGGGTGTATAGAGCGAATAAGAGGAATGCCGGCGCCGCGGCGGCGCGTTCTTTTAAAAGGATGCCCAGCGCCTCCGAGGGGCGGGTCAGCACTTTGCCGAAAAGAAGAGCGGTCTCTCGCATATTATTTCCCCACGCAGAAGTTCTTGAAGATGTTTTTCAGCACTTCTTCCGGCGCGGTTTCTCCCAGTATGGAGGCGAGCGAGTCCAGCGCGCGCCGGAGATGCTCGGCCTGCAGTTCCGGTTCCCGGCTTTTTGCCCGCAAAAGTCCTAACAGGCGCTCCAGTTCGGCGGCGGCGCCGCACAGCGCCTCAAAGTGGCGCGAGAAAGTGACCACGGCCTGTGCCCCGTCCTTCATGACCTTTCGCTGTTTCGCTACCAGGGCGCTGCGCAGGGCGGCAAGCCCTGCGCCGGTCCTGGAGGAGACCCTTAGTCCCGTGCCGCTTACCGCCGGGGGCAGGTCCGCTTTGGCAAGCACGCGGATCATCCCGGGCGGGCGGACGGCTGCGCCGCGCGTCTGCCGCTCGGCCAGTCTGTCGCTTGGGGTGAACTTCACCGAGGAATCCTTGAGCAGGAGCACGAGGTCGGCTGCTTCCATGGCTTTTCTTGTGCGCCGCATCCCTTCCGTTTCAAGCGCCCCGCCCTGCGCGGCATTGAGGCCGGCCGTGTCGGTGAAGATCACTGAAAAACCGTGTATCTCCAGTTCCACGTCCAGCGTGTCCCGGGTGGTGCCGGCTTCGGGCGAGACTATCGCGCGGTCATAGCCCAGCAGGGCATTGAGCAGGGAAGATTTTCCGGAGTTGGGCGCGCCGGCAATAACCACCCTGATGCCTTCGCGTATGCCGCGGCCGCTTTCGAACCCGGCCGCCAGCTTGAGCGTATCCTCCCTTACCGCCGAGATCCCGCGCGCGAACCGCGCGAGATCGAGCGGGGGAGTTTCGTCGTAAGGATCGTCAAGGCGCGCTTCCAGCTGCGCGAGCAGGCGAATAAGTTTATCTTTGAGCGCCCGCACCCTGGCCGACAGGGCTCCGTTAACCTGCGCGATCGCCGCGCGGTGCGCGGCTTCGCTGCCCGAAGCTATCAGCCCTCCCACGGCTTCCGCCTGGGCCAGGTCCAGCTTGCCGTTGAGGAAAGCGCGCAGCGTGAACTCCCCCGGCGCGGCGGGCCTTGCGCCGGCCTTTACGGCCAGGTTGAGTATTGTGCGGATTATGAAAGGCGAACCGTGGCAGGAGATCTCCACGGTGTCCTGGCCGGTGCAGCTGGCCGGGGCGCGAAAAAAAACAGCCACGACCCTGTCTATGGGTTTCTTCCCGTCCTTTACGTCAAGCAGGAGGGCGCGGCGGTGCGGCGGGGTTTTTTGCGACGGATGTGTGAAAGCGGCCGCGGCCCGGAAAGCCCCGGGACCGGACAGGCGGATGACGGCCAGCGCGCCCGTTCCGGGCGGGGTGGCCTGCGCTACTATTGTCTGGTCCGTATCTGGGATCCGCATGTTAAAATTAAACAGCGTGACAGCGCAGGGGCTGTCACGCTGTGTCTGTGCCCGCGGACTACTTCTGTTCCGTGGGTTGTTTTACCGGGGCCGCCTGCTGGGCGGGCTGCTGCTCCGGGACCGCCTGTTGGGCGGCGGGGGCGCTCTCCGGCTGTGTTTCCCGTACCGGCGCGGTTTCCGGCCGGACGTTCTCGGTGCGGCGTATAACTACTTTGCGCCAGCGGCCTTCGCCTTCGGAAGTAGTTTCGATGCCCGGGTACGAGGCTTTTACCATATTATGTACCATTTTCCTCATAGGGGCCGGCATGGGGTCAAGCCTGACCGGGGCGGAGGTATTCTTCACCGAATTCACGGCGTCCTCCACGGCGCTGGCCAGTTCCTTTTCCTTGCGGTCCCAGTAGCCGCCGGTGTCCAGGCGCAGGGCCGGGTGCGGCTCGCGCTTGCGGCTCACTATCGAGTTGATCACGAACTGCAGGGCCTGCAGCCCCCGCCCGTTCTCCTCGGTGAACACTGTGTGGTCGGCGCATTCGAAGCGGACGAAGATAAGGTTCTCCGCTGTTTCATACCTGGCTTCGGTTACCTTAGCTTCGGCGCCCATCAGGGAGGTTATCCTGAGCAGCGCGGCTTTAGCGTGCTCAACCGGGTCAACCGCCGGCTGCATGGACAGGAATTCCGCTCCGAGGGGCTCTTCCTTGTAAACGCGGTCTCTTGAGCCGGCCGGTTCGCGGCGTCCGCGTTCGGGGCGCGCTTCTTCCTGCCGGGGTTGCGGGAGCCTGGCGTCTTCGTAGCCGTAACGGCCGGGGCGCCTGGGCGCCGAGGGACGGCTTTCGCGGGCTCCTCCGCGCGTATCGCGGCGTCCTCCGCGCGTATCGCGCCTGGGACCGCGCCCGCGTGGCTCGTCGCCGCCGCGTCCGCTGGTCCAGCTCTTTTCCCGCAGGATAACGCAGGCTTTCCTGGCGCCTATCCCCAGGAATCCCGACTTGCCTTCGCTTACCACTACCACCTCGACCTGGTCGCGCCGCAGGCCCATTTCAGCAAGGCCTTTCTCTACGGCGTCCTGTATCGTTTTTGCTTCTGTCTTTGTCTCTCTCATTTAGTGTCTCCTCCGTATCGCTAACAAAATTCAGGCCAGCTTTTTCTGCAGGTACATGCTCTGCGCAAAACCCCAGATGCTGTTTATCAGCCAGTACATTACCAGCCCCGCGGGGAAGCTCAGGAACATGAAGGTGAAGATCACCGGCATCCATTTCATCATCTTCGCCTGGGAGGGGTCCGAGGTCTGGGGTGTCAGATACTGCTGCAGGAACATGATGCCGCCCATCACCAGCGGGAGCACGTAATACGGGTCCTTGGCCGACAGGTCCTTTATCCAGAAAATGAACGGCGCGCCATGCAGGGTCCAGGAGTTCCGGAGCGCGGTGAACAGCGCGAAAAATACCGGGATCTGGAACAGCATGGGCAGGCAGCCGCCCAGCGGGTTGGTGCCGTGGCGCTTGTACAGGTCCATCACTTCCTGGTTCATGCGCTTCGGGTCTTCCTTGTAGCGCTTTTGTATGGACTGCATTTCCGGCTGCAGCTTCTTCATTATGGCCATGGATTTGTAGCTTTTGAAGCTCAGTGGCGTCAGCATCAGCTGTATCAGCACGCTTATAAATATTATCGCCACGCCGTAGTTGCCGGTGAGGCCGTAGAAATAGGTGAGCGCGGAGTTGGTTATTTTTGCCAGCGGCGCGAAAAAGCCGAAATCCACTGAGCGGTCCAGGCCCATGCCCAGCTTCTGAAGAAATTGGTAATCCTTGGGCCCGAAGTAGAAGTTCATGGCCCATTCGCGTTTTTCGCCCGGTTTCAGCTCGGAGGCGCCGAAAGGGACGGCAAGCAGCGGCGCCTTCTTGTCTTTTATCGTCTCCTCCCGGCGGTAAGGGCGGGTTTTTCCCAGGTCACCGCCCGCCAGCGCTGCCAGAAAGTAGCGGTTATCCAGGCCGGCCCAGACGCAGTCATGCTGCGCCGGGTCGTCTTTTAGTTCCTTGATAGTTGGATGTTTCCTCCCGGTCTCGTTGTAGGTGTACTGGGCTTTCCAGAGGCCGGGGTTTTCCTTCTCCTCGCTTTTCACCGTGCCCAGGCCGGGGCCCAGGAGCAGTTCCCAGGCCGGCAGCGTCTGCGTGGCGGCCGAAGAATTTACGGCGGTTATCGTGAGGGAGTTCAGCCCGTTGTCGGGGGAGAGCTCGAATTTTTTATAGAGCTTCAGGCCTCCGGGAAGGTCAGCGGCGAATTCGACAGAATCACCGGTCCTGGAATTGAGCGCGAATTCCGATTGGAAAGTGGTGGCGAAAAAACCGGAGCCGGCGTCGGGGATAAGCTCCACCGGGGCGACCAGGTCCTGGTAGACCAGG
>PEXO01000137.1 GCA_002779045.1 Elusimicrobia bacterium CG08_land_8_20_14_0_20_59_10
GCGCTATGCGCTTCAGACGGCCAGGCGCTATGCGCTTCAGACGGCCAGGCGCTATGCGCTTCAGACGGCCAGGCGCTATGCGTATCAGACGGCCTATGGCTTCGTAATCAAAGCGCGGATCCAACTGACACTGTTCATCCGGCGTGCCGGCGGTGTTTTGGCAAAGGAAGCGGTTTATTCCCTCAGCGAATATTCTTGAAAGCCCGCCCGCCAGTGCCGGATCGTGGTTCAGGAAATAGCGCAGCCGTTTGGAGACCGCCAAAACCCATTGCCTGTAAGGCACAAAGGCCAGCAGCCGCTCCAATGCCTGGCCGGTTATAATGGCGGAGCGTTTGGCATCGCAATTTTGGCAACCCCGGCGCTTGCAGGAGAAGGCCACAAAAACATCGTGCCCGCCGCAGCCGGGGCAGCGGAAGCGCACCGCGCCGTAGCGCATTACGCCGCATTCATTGGCCGTCTTATGCGCATAGGCCGCTTGATACGCATAGCGCCTGTTGCGGCACTGGTATTGCCTTGCGCCTGTTGCGGCAGGGCCATAGGCCACTCGGGATGGTCTGCTATGCATCTATGCGGCCTGGCGGTGAACAAAGTAGAATTAAGGTGCGGTCTAAAGGCATGGCTAAAAAGAGCGAGATAATACTTATAAGCGCTTCGGCGGGCTCGGGCAAGACCCATGCCCTTACCCGCCGCTATGTGCGCCTGCTCCTGGGCGGCGCCGCGCCCGAGAGCATACTGGCGGTGACCTTCACCAATAATGCCGCCAAGGAGATGAAGGAGCGCATACTGGGCTGGCTGAAGAAGGCCGCCTCCGGGGCCGAAGGCAGCGAAACCACACAACTGCTGGAAGACATCGGCCTAAAGCTGCCTGCGCTTAAGGCGAAAGCTTCCGCCATACTGGAAGACCTGCTGTGCAATTATTATAACGTGCATGTGCAGACCATAGACAGTTTCCTTAACCGCATAGCCATGTCGTCCGCCGGCGAGCTGGGTATGCCGCTCAACCCCGCCATCACCATGAGCCACGGGCGGCTGACGGACGTGGCGCTGTATTCCATACTTTCTAAAGAGGGGCGGAGTTCGCTGACGAAGGCCGAGGTGGACGAGTTCCTGGATTCCCTGCCGCCCGGGGACGCCTATCCCTGGGACCCCGTGGAGAAGATGCGCGAGATCTACCAGAGCCTGCTGACCTTCGAGGGCAAATCCGACGGACATATCGAGCCGGCGGAAATAAAAAAGAAGGACGTGCAGGACGCGGAGGACGCCATAGTCGCCAAGAGCGCGGCCTTCCTGAAGCTGGCGGATACGCGCAAACACGTTTATTTCCTTAAGAGCAAGCCCAAAGAGCCGCGGTACTTCGCCGACGTTATCAAGGAGAAAGCCAGGAAAGCTATAGAGTGCGGGAATTATGCGGGGATCTTTAATAACTTCGACGTGACCTACGGCTTCTTTAACGGCGGCCGGATAAAAGCGGCGGCTGTTCCGGAGGAACTCTCCGCCCCGGTGCAGGAGCTCAGGGACGCGGTAAAAAAACATGTCCGGCTGCATGCCTATTACCGCCTGAACGGCTTTGTAAAACTTTATTCCAAGTTCAAGGAAGAGCTTGAACGCATAAAATCCGGCGTGGAGGATATCGCCCACATAGACGATATAGCCAAGAAGATAACCGGCTACCTGCGGGCCGGCGGCGGCACGGCCGTGCCCGAGGTGTATATCCGCCTGGGCGAACGCGTGGAGCATTTCCTTATTGACGAGTTCCAGGACACCGACCCGCTGCAGTGGCAGGCGCTGCTGCCGCTGGTGGTTGAAGCGCTGTCGCGCGGCGGGTCGCTTTTCGTGGTGGGGGACATCAAGCAGGCCATCTACATGTTCCGCTACGCTGATTACCGGATAATGCGCCAGTTCATGGACGTGCTGTACGGGGTGGGGCCCGACGGGGACCCGCTGGGGATGCAGGCCCTGGCCGACCTGGTGGAACCGGGCAACCGGAAGCCGGACGAACTGAAAGAGAACCGCCGCAGCGGCGGGGTGATAGTGAAATATGTGGACGACCTGTTCAAGACGCGCCTGCCGGCCTACAGGGAAGGGGAAATAGTCCGCGACGGCAATGACCCCACCGGGCTTACCACTTACAGCCAGTCCGCCGAAGAGGGGAAAAAGACCGCCGGGCTGGCCCGGGAGCTGGTTTTTTCCCGCAAGGCAATAAGGGCGGCCGCCAGGTCCGCCGAAGAAGGCGACGGCGAGGAAGAAATTTCCGGGGATATTTCGGACCCGCCGGTAAGCGCCAAAGTGGTGGAGCTGATAAAAGAGGCCAATGCCCGCTACCGCTACGACCAGATAGCCGTGCTGGCCCCGCAGAACAAGAATATCCGCGCCGTGGTTTCCTGGCTTAATGCCGCCGGCATCCCCGTGGCCTCAATGAGTTCGCTGGATATCCGCGAGCGGCCCGTGGTGGCCGAGCTGATAGCGCTGTTCACTTTCCTTGAGTTCCCGGCCGACGACATAGCTTTCATGAATTTCGCCTGCGGCGATATCTTCCTTAAGGCCTCGGGCCTGGATAAGGAGGAGGTATTGGCGGCCGCGGCCGGGCACCGCGAGAAATACCGCGGTAAGGGAAGGCCGCTTTATACCACCTTTAAAGAAAGGCAGCCCGGCCTCTGGGAAGAACTGGTGGAGCCGCTCTTCGCCAAGATAGGCTATTTGCCGGCATACGAGCTGGCTTCGCTGGCCTTCTCCATGTTCAAGGTCTTTGAGCGGTTCAGGGAGGAATCCTGTTTCCTGGTCAAGTTCCTAGAGGTGCTGTCCGGCCTGCAGGGCAAGGGCGCCGCGGATGCGCGCAGCTTCATTAATTTCGCTTCTGACGACGGGGAGGATGCTTCCGGAGCATTCAGTATTGAATTGCCGGAATACATAGATGCCGTGCGCGTGATGACCTTCCACAAGGCCAAGGGCCTGGGCTTCCCGGTGGTGATAAACCTGCTCTATGAGAAGCGGGGGCAGGGCGGAAGTTCCTCGGACAGGAATATCTACTATGACAAGAGCGGCCCCGGCGGCGCGGTCCGCGTTGTCTACATAACTAAAGAATACGGCGATTGGGATAAAGAGCTGAAAGAGATACATGAAGGGCGGGAAGCGGATGAAAAGGTGCAGGCCCTGAACGAGCTTTACGTGGCGACCACCCGCGCCAGGGCCGAGCTGTCCAACCTGGTTATCCGCGGCAGCGACGAGCAGGGTAAGGGCGCCGCGGCCAGGTTCCATTACGTTTTTGCCGACGACGAGAAAGGCTGTCCGGACCACGGCGTTAAAGCGGAACCGCCGGCGCATAAGCCGTCGCTGATCACCCAGCCGGTCTTTCCGGAGCTGCCGGTCCCGGCCGCCGGGACCACGCTGGAAGCCTACCGCGCCGCCCAGCGCGGCCTGCTTTACCACGATATGCTGATGCGCGTGGACTGGGCGGACGGTGAGCTAAAGGCCAGGCTGGAAAAGGCTTTTGATGTC
Organism: Elusimicrobia bacterium CG08_land_8_20_14_0_20_59_10; assembly: GCA_002779045.1. Classification (GTDB taxonomy): domain Bacteria; phylum Elusimicrobiota; class Elusimicrobia; order Elusimicrobiales; family UBA9959; genus UBA9959. The sequence continues at coordinate 3,496 of PEXO01000137.1, forward strand.
TGCGCCTGGAAGTACAGCCCGGCGCTGCGCTCTGAAAAAGCCGCCATTACCGCCAAGCTTTTCAGCCTGCTGGGGAAACCCGCCGTGGCCGCCTTCTTTGAGAAGAAGCCGGGGCGCGTATTAAAGCGGGAGGCGCAGTTCGTCTCCGGCCCGGAGGGCGGCCGGCTGCGGCGCATAGACCGCCTGCTGCTGGACGGGGCCGCGCCAAGCGGCAAGGCCGTGATAGTGGATTTCAAGACCGGCGAGGAATACCCCGGCTATGCGGATACGCTTAAAAAATACGCCGCGGCCGTTTCCGACGCTTTCGGAATGCCGGCGCAGTGCCGGCTGATCTACCTGGACGAGGAAAAAGTGGAGAAGATTATATGAGCGGGACATTCTCCCTGCTGCCACAGGCTTCGGACCTTGTCGCGGCCATTGCCGGGCTGCTGGCCGGGCGGGCGGACCTGGCCGACTGCGTGGTGGTGTTCCCCGGCCGGCGGCCGGCCCATTTCCTGCGCAAGAGTTTATTCGAGCAGCTGGGAAAGTCTTTCGAATCACCCGCCATTTATTCCATGGACGAGTTCGCGGCTTTCCTGGCCGGGTCCGCCGGCGCCGACGGGCCGGAGATAGGGGAGCTGGACGCGGCCGCCATAATGCGCGGCCTGGAGCCCGGCATAAAGGGGCTGGGCCCGCTGGCCGGCAAGAATTCCGCCGAGCTGGACTGGTTCCTGCCCTGGGCTATTAAAGCCTTTGCCGATTTCGAGGAAATTAAAAAAGAGCTTAAGACCCCGCGCGATCTGGGCGCTTTGGATCCCGGCCTGGAGGCCGGGGAGGGCACCGGCATGTACAAGCGGGCCACCGAGTTCAGCGGCAAGTTCGGCGGCTTCTCCAGGCTGTACGGCGCTTTCTACGCCGAGCTGGAGAAAAAGGGCCTGCTCACCCCGGCCATGAAATACGCGGCGGCCGCCGCGCCGGGCGCGGCCGAAAAAGCCGGGCTGGGGGAGAAAGGGCTGGTCATCCTGGCCGGCTTCTTCCAGTTTCCCAAAGCCGGGCAGAAACTTGTGGCGGACCTGTTCAAGCTGTCCAACTTCCGCCTGCTGGCGGTTGAGGGGCCCGGCCTGGGCGCGCGTTACGAATTCCTTTCGAAAAGCGGCCTTATCCCGAAGATAAGACCATACAAAGCGCCGGCCCCGGACGCCGCGAAGTTCAGCTTTTACAAGGCGGCCGATACGCACAGCGAGGTGTTCGCGCTGGGCCAGGTGATAGATAAGGAAAACTACAGCGAGGGCGACGTGATAGTGCTCCCGGCGGTGGACGCGCTGTTCCCGGTGGTGCATAATATCCTGCCGGACTTCAAAGAGAATAATATCGCCATCGGCTACCCCGTTTCCCATACGCCGGTCTTTTCGCTGGTGGAGTCCCTGGGCAAACTGCTGGACCGCGCCGACGACGGCTATTTTATCCCGGACTACCTGGACCTTGTGTTCCATCCTTATGTAAAGGGCACCCTGCACGGCGGCAGCCCGGAGCTTACCCGCATCCTCTTCCAGGTGCTGCAGGAACATTTCCTGGGCAGGATGAGCCGGTACGCCCGGCTTTCCGCTATAGAGGGGGACAAGGAGTTCCTTGAGGCCGCGCTGAAGCGGCTGGAACATTACAAAGATTACACTGCGGTGACCGCGGCCGGCATCTCCGCCCACCTTAAAGGCATACACGATGCCGTTATACGCCCGTTCGAGGAGATAAAGTCCATCGGCGATTTCGCCGCGAAGGTGCTGGGGCTTATCTCCTATGTTTCCAGCTCGACTACGGCGCATAAACACCCGTACTGGAAGGATTTCTCCGGGCGCTTCCTTTCGCTGCTGGACGCGGTGAGCGGTTCGCGCCTGGCCGGGGAAGCCTTCAGCGCCCGGCCTTCCTATTTCAAGTTCTTCGGCGCGGCGGTGAAGGGCGCGGTGTACCCTTTCGAAGGAACGCCGGTGAAAGGCCTGCAGGTGCTGGGCCTGCTGGAGACCCGGGGCCTGAAGTTCAAACGGGTGTATTTCCTGGACGCCAATGCCGACGCGCTCAACGTGTCGGGCACCGAAGACGCCGTGCTCTCCGACTTCATGCGCGGCCTGCTGAAGCTGCCCACCTGCCGCGAGCGCGAGGCTGCCCGCAAATATTATTTCGAGACCCTGCTGGGCGGCGCCGGCGCGGTGCAGCTTTTCTACCGCGACAACTCAAAGTCCGAGAAGAGCCCGTTCGTGGAAGAGCTGCTGTTCCGGCTGGAGTCGGCCGGGGCCGACCGGGAAAAGCTGGAGAACCGCGTCTTCTTCGACCTTACCTTCAAGAACAAGGAGCCCGCCGCCGTTGCCAAGACCCCCTGGGCAATGAAGCAGCTGGAGAATACCTCGTTCTCGCCTTCGGCCCTTAACCATTACCTGGCCTGCCCGCTGCGGTTCTACTACATAAAAGTGCTGGGGCTGAGGGAGCAGGAAGAGGTTTCGGAAGAGATAAGCCGGGCTTCCATCGGCAATATCGTGCACAGGTCCCTGGAGCTTTACTTCCAGCGCGGCGGCCGGCTGGGCCGGCCTTTCAACCCGGGTAAATTTGAGGAAGAACTGGCAGTACTGCTGGCCTGCCTGGAAGAGACGTTGGGCTTTTATCATCTTACGGATACTGACAAGGGCTACGGCTACGTGATGCGCCGGCAGGTGGAAAAACGCCTTAAGGATATACTTCATTTCCATATTGACGGGCTGAAAGGTTTTACCCCGCTGGCCGTGGAGGCCTGGCTGGAGGCCGGTATAACGCTGCCTTCGGGGAAAACGGCCAGGCTGGCCGGCAAGGCCGACCGCATAGACCTGCGCCCGGGGCCCGACGGAGCAGGCGATAAGATAGTGATAGTGGATTATAAGACAGGCTCGGGTGCGAAGGCGCCCTCCTGGCACGGCTTCGATCCGGACGGGCCGCGGGCGGATTGGCCCAGGACCCTGCGCTCGGTGCAGCTGCCGGCCTATGTGCTGATGGCCCTTACCGGCAAGATAGAAACGGGCCCCGGGGCCGCAGACTATGTGACGGCCGCCCTGGCCGGGCGCGGTGTGGCGGAATTTGACGCCTGCCTAATGCTGCTGGGCAGGCAGGAGATAGCCGAGGAAAGCCTGTACAAACCTTACAGGTTTACCTCCCCGGACGTGCCCGCCGTATTCGGGAAATATAAGAGCGCTATCTGCACCCTGCTTGAGGAGATCCTGGACCCAGGCCTGCCCTTCGCTCCGACCAGGCGGGAAGACGATTGCCGGCACTGCCCGTTCAAAGTAATGTGCGGCCGCCAGTGGGTTAAGGAATAGGCTCGTTTATATATTTGCGGGTTTCGGCCGCTATCACGGGGGCCAGTAGCAGCAGCGAGATAAGGTTGGGCGCCGCCATCAGGCCGTTGAAGATATCGGCGAAGTTCCACACCGCCGGCAGCGCCGCCACCGAGCCGGTCATTACCGCGGCTATCCATAAATACCTGTAAGGCTTTATCGCTTTCACGCCCAGCAGGTACTCAGCGGCCTTCTCGCCGTAATATTCCCAGCCCAGGATGGTGGAAAAAACGAAGGTGAGCAGCCCCAGGCTGAGCACCGTCGGGCCTATATAAGGAATGTGGGCGAAAGCGC
>PEXO01000127.1 GCA_002779045.1 Elusimicrobia bacterium CG08_land_8_20_14_0_20_59_10
CTGGAACATGAACATGACGCTGACCATGATCCAGGGCATTATGCCCACTACTATGGACTGTATCTTCTGCTGGGCGGTCATAGCCTTCGTCTTTTCCTCCAGCTTCGACTCCTCGCGGATATCCACGACTATGCGTTCGAAGACCTTGGTAAGATTACCGCCCATCTGGCGCTGCAGCACTATGGCGCGTATCATATAGGAAAGCATCTTTGAGGCCACGCGGTCCTCCATCACGCCCAGCGACTTCTCGAAAGTCATGCCGAGCTGGTAGTTCTTGATCACCAGAGCGAACTCGTCGGAGATAGGAGGCAGCAGGTCCTTGGAGACCATCTCGAACCCCTGCACGACGTCGAGGCCGGAACGCAGAGCGTTGGAAAGCAGTATCAGGCCGTCCATCAGCTGCGTGTCTATCTTCTTGCCGCGCTGCACCTTCATGAAATTAAGGGCGAACTCCGGCATGCGCATGCCTACGAACAACCCGAAAGCTGCGAACAGCGCGATCAGCAGGATGTTCATAGTGAGCACGCCCACCAGCGCGAACAGCGCCACCGGGCCCAGTATCAGGTACCTGACGTCCATGTGGATGAACTGCCGGGAGAACAATTCGGAATATTTTTCCACCTGCTTAAAGTAGTTACCCACCATCGCGTTGCTCTTGTCGTCGCTCATCAGAAAGAAGAGCCGCACCGCGAGGAACATAAGGAACATCCCGAAAATGGTCAGCGCCATATTGATCACGCGCTGCATGGAGGTTTCCCTGGGCGGCTCCCTGTACACGCGCGGAGCGCTGTAGAGCATCTTGTAAACGTCCTGCACCAGCACCGCCGACGCGGTCACGGCTTCGGCGTAGCGCCTGGGATCCGCGCTGGAGATAGCATCGGCTATTGATTCCATCTCCTTCAGGATAAGGTTGAAAACGGGCATCATTGACCGGCCGCGGCCAGCCATGGAATCGCCCATGACCATGCCGCGGGTGCGGGCGCGGTAAAGCCGGTCCAGCGACATCTGGAAGCGTATACGTATATCCGCGTATTCCTTCACCAGGAGGCCGGGCGCTATGGAAGCCCCGCCCAGGTCCTGGGGGAAAGTCTTGCGCGTCAGCTCAAGGTACTCGTACAGTATGGAAACAGGCGTCTGCCAGACGGAAGCCTCGGAGATCTCCCCCTCCTCCGGATCGCGCCAGACCTTGCGGCCGGCCATCTCCGGCACGGCCGTGTCCAGCCAGGGCGGCATCTTGTAGGTGACCTCCGGGCTCTGCGGCCCCCTGCACCTGGTCTTGTGGTCAGTCACCTTCGGATCGCGGTTGGGATCGAGGTAGTAATAGAAAAGCTGCATCTTAACGGCGGCGCAGGAGATCTCGCCCATCTCTACGCGGTTGAACACGGCCGCCGACGCGGCGCGGCCCGCGAAAAGGGCTGCGACAAGAAAAAAAAGGGCCGCCGCTTTTTTTATGGTCATTTCTTCTCGGCGCGCAGGCGGCGCTGCTCCTCCGTCCAGAACATCCCGATGGGAACATCGAGCCCGCGCGTGGCGAAATCCGCGTAGAACTTGGGGGGATCGCCGGTGGCGGAAAATATGCCATGGACCTTGCCGGTCTCTTTATCTATGCTCGTCTGCTTGAAATTGAAGAGCTCGTGTATCGAGATCTGGTTCTCCTCGCGGCCGGTGATCTCGGTGACGGAGGTTATCTTCCTGGTGCCGTCGGAAAAACGCGTCAGCTGCACCACCATATGCACGGCCGAGGCGATCATCTCGCGAAGGGCCCAGATAGGCAGGTCGGCGCCGGACATAAGGCACATGGCCTCCAGGCGGGTCAGCGCGTCGCGCGGGGTATTGGCGTGAATGGTCGCAAGGGACCCCTCATGGCCCGTGTTCATGGCCTGCAACATATCCAGCGCCTCGGAACCGCGGACCTCGCCCACCACTATGCGGTCGGGGCGCATACGGAGGCAGTTCTTAACCAGGTCGCGTATCGTGACCTCGCCCTTTCCTTCAACGTTGGGCGGACGGCTCTCAAGACGCACCCAGTGTACCTGCTGCAGCCGCAGTTCGGCCACGTCCTCCACGGTAACGATGCGCTCGTCCTCCGGGATATAGCTCGACAGCATGTTCAGGAAAGTGGTCTTGCCGGTGCCGGTGCCGCCCGAAACGATTATATCCTTGCGCAGCTTGACGCAGGCTTTCAGGAAGTCCACGCAATCCTTCGAGATGCTGCCCTTTTTCACCAGTTCGGTGTCCGTGAACGGCTTGCTGGAGAAGCGGCGTATCGTAAGCGTCGGGCCGGAAACGGCCAGCGGCGCTATCACGGCGTTGACGCGCGAACCGTCCTTAAGGCGGGCGTCCACCAGCGGCACGGATTCGTCTATGCGCCGGCCCAGCGGCGCCACGATGCGCTTCATCACCTGCACAATCTGCTCGTCGCTGCGGAAGCGGTATTTCGTGAGCACCAGTTTGCCCGCCCGCTCGATAAATATCTTGTCGGGCGCGTTTACCATGATCTCGGTCACGGCGGGGTCGCGCATCAGTTCTTCCAGCGGCCCCAGGCCCAGGATCTCGTCTAGAAGCTCGTTTATGAACTGCACGCTCTGGTCCCTGGACAGCGGGTGTTCCGTCTCCTTCTGGAGGAGGGAATTAATGATCACATCCACCCTTTTGCGGGTTCCCTGGTTGAGCGCGGCGTCATCGGTGATCTTCACGCGCTCGGTCTCCAGCGCGGCTACCACCTGGCGGTGTATTTTTACTTTCAGGTCCTCCCACCATTGCGGGACATCGGTGCGGCCGGCATTGGGCTGCGGCTTTCCCCCCCCTTCCCCCGGAACGGACCGGGCGGCCGCCGGAGCGGCGGCGCCGCCGCCTTCGGCCGGCTTCCAGAGCATGCCGGACCCCTGCGTGAATTCTTCGCTGGAAACGCTCGACACCCACTGCTTCTCTCCCGGCACCACCTCGGACAGGCGCCCCAGCAGCACGCGCAGCACCTTCACCCACTGGGTATTCGGCTGTTCGGCGATAAGCACCTTGTTCTGGTTGGCGCAGCCGGGCATAGCGTCTTCCCACGGCATGAAAGCCAGGACGTCTTTGCCCATCTGTTTGAAGAACTTCTCAACTTCCTTGGGCGCGAGCGCGCCGGGCATATCGTAAAAATTATCCACGAGCTCGAACCGGGATGAGGGAAAATGCAGTTCGTTTATATCCCTGAAGGCCGCCGCGGTGGCGTTAAGCGAGGCCACATTGGAATTGGTGACCCAGAACACGAGGTCCGAGATGTCGAAAGCGAAGATCTGCATAGGGAAATACGGGTCCACGTCTATGAACAGATCAAAGGACTGCGAAAGACGTGAAAGCAGCGGGAGCAGGACATCCGGAGATAGCCTGGCCACTTCAGAACGACGCTTGGAAAGAGGAAGCACGCCGACGCCCCACTGCGAGATCGGGATCTTGCCTTTCAGCAGGGCCCCCAGGGCTCCGACCGACTCGCGCCCCAGCGCGCTGATCATTTCCGTCATCGACGGCGGGTTAACGCCGAGCAGCAGCGCATGCTCCTGGCGGCACATGGGGTCCAGCGGGATGATCAGCACATTGCGTTTCTGGTAATTCGCCCAGGCCAGCGCGAGGTTTATCGCGATGGAGGTCTTCCCGACGCCCTCTTTGGGGCCGGAAAAGGTTACCACTCTGGGAGCAAGATTCTGTTCTGCCATAAGATAGGCCGGAGGGCCGGGAGGCTGGGCGGCCGGGCAGCTAAGCTATTTCACTATCTCGAACGTGACGAACAGGAACAGCGAACTCTGTTTTTCCACTATATCGGTCGAGCTGAAAAGAGAGCCTATCAGCGGCAGGCTGCCAAGTATCGGCACCCGGTTCTTTGAAACGTCGCGGCTGCTGCTTTTCAGCCCGCCTATGACCAGCGTCTCGCCGCTCTTTATCTCCACCTCGGTCTGGATCTGGCGGGTGGTCATGGAAGGGATGGTGGTGCCCGAAGCGACCACTGTCTGCGAATAGTTCGGGTTGGACACTTCAAGCTGCAGCTGCACGTCCACCGTGTTCTTCTTCTCGGTAAGCACGACCGGCAGCACCGTAAGGATAACGCCGTACTTCTTGAATTCGGCGCCCACGCCCTGCGCGTTGGAATAGGGGACCGGGATCTCGCCGCCCACGGTTATGTTGGCCTGGGTGCCGCTCTTGGTCACGATCTTGGGGTTCGACAGGATCTGGGCTTTGCCCTCCGTTTCAAGCAGTTTCAGCGAGGCGGCCAGCTGCGTCTTGCGCTCGAAATCGCCGAGCGTCAGGATGCCCGGGATGCTCGACTCGGTGAAATCGAAGAACTGGTTCCAGGAGAAGCCGCGGGTCTTTTGTATGGACCCGCTTATTTCCACGATATCGGCGCTGACGGCCACCATATAGGTGACCTCGGCGCGGGACGCCGCGGCGAACGCCGCGAGTATCGCCGGCATCGCGATCAAAATTCGAGCTTTTCTCATAAGTATCTCCCGTAACCCGCGGCTGCGACGGCCTTATTTTATCAGCCTCTTGAAGCTGGCTATTTCCATCGGGTGCAGCTCCACATCTCCCAGCCCGCGCACGACCACGGCCACGTCGCCCTGTTTCACGGAAAGCGCCAGGTACTGCGCCTCGTTGGGATTAAGCGCCAGGCTCATCCCCATCTTGTCCGAAAACGACTGGTCGGCCGATTCTTCTTTGGCCTTGTTTTTGGCCTGTGACATGGAAAGCCCCTGGCCGAGGTTCGAGCCCACGCCCAGCACCAGCACGTTCTGCAGGATGGTCGCGGTGACCCTTTCCTTCCTGTTGTCTCCCATCACCGCCTCGAAGGTCACAAGTATATCCACGCGGTCCCCGGGTTTTATCAGCCGCAGCAGGTCGTTCTCCAGCGGGAGCACGCAGCCGCGGTAGCCCGGCGGGACCTTGACGCTCAGGCCTGCCTCGGGGCTGAGCGAAACGAGGGCGGATTGGGTAAGCTGATTGCCCTTGGGGATGCGGATGGCGGTCACGAGATTGGCGACAAGCTTGAGGTCCGACTGGCTGCGGATCTCGTAGGCGTCCTGCTCGATGTACATGCGGGGGACCTGCCTGGGCTCCACCAGGTCGGAATTCATTATCGTGCGGGCGGGCAGGTCGAACTTGGCCACCAGGATAGTGGCCTGCTCCAACTGCGCATTGAGAGCGTTCTGTTTGGAGCTGAGCAGCCACCAGTAGATCCCGGCGGCGGCCAGGGCCAGCACCACGGGGACAAGCATGCCTTTCTTTTCCATGTATATATTCTCCAATTAAATTATTGCTTCCGCATTACATCCATGTTAAATATTCACGGCCGGACCCGTCACAAGCCCCGCCGTCTCACCTGAAGTAGGGCTTTTCCACCGGCATCCGCACCTTAATGACCATACGCTTTATATGCCTGCCCTTGGGTGAATCCGCCAGAAAATAGTTCGAACCCGGGAAGATCAGCCTGGCCGGGTAATGCAGGGTCACCAGCAGGTCCTGCCCCGACGTAAAAGCCTGCTGGTCATATACAGTATCCACCAGACTTCCCTGCACCCGCACACCCGGAGATGTCGGGAACATCTTGCGGAGGGCATTCTTCATCTTCATGTTGGCGGTACCAGCGCTGGGCGCCGTCCGCGCGTTTCCCCCGTGAGGGCCGGCGGTCAGCGAACCTATGCGCGCCAACTCGTAGGCGCAATGATGGGCCAGTATGGTCTGGAAGCCCATGTTCCCAATCTCCATAATAAAGAACAACAGCAGCATGAAAACAGGCAGCACGAGAAGAAGCTCTATCGTGACCTGCCCCCGGCCGCCGGGGAGCTGCCCGGCTCCGGCCGGGCGCCGCAGTAAGCGTTTCATGCGCATAAAACCGCGCTCTTTCTCCGGCGCCAGGCCGCGGAAAGGCGTTTATAAGACCGGGGCCGGCGCCCGCTCCCGCAAAAAACCGGAAACGCCGGTCTTAAATATTTAGTTGCCGCCGCCGCTGCCGAGCTGGCCGGCTGCGCCGTTTATCATACCCTGTATGCTCTGAAAGAGCGTAGGCATATACTTCTTGAGCGCCACGCCGGCGACAAGGACCACGCCCACGACCACGGCCAACATCAGCAGATATTCCACGGTATTCTGGCCTTTCCTGTTCTTAAACAGCTTGTTCATTTTGCGTTCCTCCGTATACAGTTTCAAAAAGGGGATTCCTGGTACACCTTCATTATCACCAGCCCGCCGCGCTTGAACTGGTTCGAGACCGCGTACTGCAGCGCCCGGTACATCAGCACGAATACGAAAAGCAGAGAAACCGTGACCAGCAGGTATTCTATGGCGGTCTGCCCCCTGCGGCTGCGCCGCACGGCGGGTAAAGGGTAAAGGGTAAAGGGTGTTTTTCCCCGGGGTTTCATACTCGTCCGCATAAATTTCCCCGCTTTAACTCTTTATTCTTTACTACTAACTCTTCACCAGCTTCTAAAACTGCAGTTTCAGGGCCAGCTGGCTGCTCTTGCCAAGGGCGCCGTAAGGCACCATCGTATAATCAAGCCCCATTCCCATACCGAGCGCCTGGGAGGAATAGATGCCGAAACCGAAAGCCCAGCCGGAAACGTCGCTGAGCCCCAGGCCGTCCAGCGTTTTATCGTCCGTATTCTTGCCCATATTATCTCCGGGAGAATACCCCACCCGCACGGAAACCCGGCCGACCTGCAGCAGCTCTTCCGGCAGGCTTATCTCCACGCCGCCGCCCAGCACGGAACCCGTGTCCGAATAATTCCTCTGCTCGACGGCCAGCGTGAAGAAGGGGTTGAACACCCGCGCGCCCCCGAGACGGGTCACCTTGACCACCTGTTTGGCCTTGCCGGAAAAATTCTGACCGGCCCAGCCCAGTGAAAGTTTGCGGCCTATGCGCAGTATAACGCCGGCGTCATATACCAGGTTGCGGTATTCCTCGCTGTAGTTATCCTCTATAACCTCTTTGAGACTAATGCCGACCAGGAACCTTTCCAGGAAGAAACCCTTGGCCAGCGACAGCGAGGCGTAGCCGTTGCGCACCTTGATGTCGGAGCCGTAAAGCGGCACGCCCTCGGAGTCGCGCACGTCGAAATCGGATATCGTGTAATACGCAACGTTCAGCCCTATCACGGACTGCCCGATGGGGTGTATATAGGACAGGTACTGGCCGCAGTAGTCCTGGAACCAGCCCAGATGCGAAAAAGAGATCTCGCGCATCTGCGCGAAGGCGATGCCGGCCGGGTTTATCCCCATGGCTTCGCCGCCCTCCAGCAGCGAGACGCCGCTGTTGCCCAGCGCCTGGGCGCGCGGGCTGCCGGCGGGGATCTTCATAAAAACGGCCCCGTCGACTCCGGCCGAGGCGCCGGCCGCGCAGGCAGGGACGCACACCGCCGGAAACATTAAACAGGCCGGCAAAAGGACCTGCGCAAAAAACATCCCCGCCCGGCGTTTCATGTTCTTCATAAATCTACCCTCATAAAAACCACTGCGGCTTCTTACGGTATCAATATTTTCTTAACCACCTG
>PEXO01000181.1:0-4220 GCA_002779045.1 Elusimicrobia bacterium CG08_land_8_20_14_0_20_59_10
CGGCCCTTGCCGCCGAGGTCCAGCGCCGCGGAAATTATTTTGGCCCGCGCGCCCAGCAGTTTGTCGTCTTCGGGGCGGGTGGACAGCATCTCTTTTACTATCAGGCGTACATCTTCCGGAAGCAGGCGAATGATATTGCCCGCAGCGGTTTCCGGAACCCCCCAGAGCGCGGCCGCCCAGTCGGCGTAAGGGATGGCCAATACCAGGGGACGCAGGTTCTTCTCCTCAAGGCCGCAGAGGGAATCGAAGGTCACCATAGTGCGGCGCAGTTCCTCCGAAGCTTTCGGGTTGGCGCGGGTAAGACCGTCCATTATCTCGGAACGCTGCGCTTCCCCTACCAGGGAAAGCAGGCGCCCCAGCTTCTCGGCGCCTTTAAGGGTCTTTTCCATCTTCAGGCGCAGTTCGTTCTCTATCTCGAAAACGCGTTCAGGTTCGGCCTGCCTGAGAGTAAGCATGCCGGAGGTGACCGCCTGTCTTTTAGCCGGCGTCAGCGCCAGGAGTATCCTGGAAGAGACGTGGGGCTTGCGGTCGGACAGGTTGGCTATCACTATGGCCGCGTCCTCTTCGGGTGTTTCAGCCAGAAGTTCGGCCGCCGCGGCCGCCGGCAGCTGCTCGAGAAAATCAAAACCGGAGCCCGAGGTCAGCAGCGCGCCGGAAGAGCCCGGAGCGGCCTCTATGTCAATCACGTTCCCGTCCTCGTCGGAGACGGTCCCCTCCGCGGTGCGGGGCGCGGGGCCGCCGGGAGTCCCGGGCGCCGAGGCGCGGGCGTGGTTGGAAAGTTGTACCAGCAGCCTGGCCGCCAGCAGGTACCCTAGTACCAGCAGCGCGAAGAGTATGAACGCCGCGGCCGCGGCCGTGAGGAGTATGCGCCTATCGCCGGAGGAGCTCAGCGCGCTCTTCCACCAGGGCAGCATCTCGGTCCTGGTGGCGGTTATGCTGTCGCCGCGGGCCTCGGCCAGGCGCAGCAGGTCGGAAACGATTATCTTTATCACGTTCACCCGGGCTTCCGGCACCGAGCGGTCGAAGACCAGCGAAACGGCCATTTTCTTCACCCGGAATTCCGTGGTGCGCTCCGTATGCTGGTTCTGCTGCTTCAGATACTGGCCGGTCTTTTCGAGGATATTCAGCGTGGAATAGCCCGGCAGGGAAAGGCGCTCGTCCTCGGGGAATTCGGAATCGGTCTTGCTCTTCAGCGCCAGTTCCCCCTCCACCGCGACGAAAGCGCGCGCGCGCCCTTCGCCCACCAGCTGCGCCAGCAGGCTGGTGACGTCGTCCTGCACGCGCGCGGAAAGCTCCGCGGCCTGCGCGCCGGGCGATGCCGCATCCTGCTGCTGAGCGGCGCAAGGCGCGGCCGCGCCCAGCGTCAGAGAGAATATGAATGCCGTGATCGGTTCCATAGGCTACAGGAGTATTTTATATAACCAAGGTTACAAAGTTATTACGGGGAGGTTTCGGCGGGGATCTCCAGCCAGAACACCGCTCCCCCGCCCGGGGCATTAGAGCAGCCGGTACGCCCGCCGTGCAGTTCCACTATGGCTTTGGCTAGCGCCAGGCCCAGCCCGGTCCCGCCGTGCCCGGGCGCGGCTGCGCCCTGCGTGAAAGGGTGGAACAGTTTTAGTTCTTCTCCCGGCGCCAGTCCCGGCCCGGTATCCTCCACCTCCGCGCGGAAAGCGCCGCCGCTTACCCCGGCACGCACCGTAACCGTACCGCCCTCCGGCGTGAATTTAACCGCGTTAGAGATAAAATTGCTGAAGACATGGGTCAGGAGTTCGCGGTCAAGCCGGGTGCGGCCCGGGTCACCGCCGGGCGCGAACTCCAGCTTTACGCCTTTTTCCTCAGCCTTGGCGCGGAAGAAGTCGGCGGCGTCCCTGGCTATCGCAAGCGGGTCCTCGGGCGCAAGGCGCAGTTCCATCTTGCCGCGTTCTATCTTTGACAGGTCCAGCATGGCCGTGACGAAGTTGGCCAGGCGCCCCGCGTTCTCTTTAATGCGCAGGAAGGTCGCGGCGTCTTCGTCGGTAAAGCGTTCCTTCTCCTTGAGCAGAAGCCCGGCGTAAGTTTCTATTACCCCCAGCGGCGAGCGCAGCTCATGGGTTATCGAAGCGGTGAACTGCTTTTTTATATTCTCCAGCTCCAGCAACTGTCCGGACATCCTGTTGAAGGCGGCGCCAAGCTCGGAAATCTCGTCGGAGCCTTCCGCGTCGGCCTTTACGCCGAAGCGGCCTTCGCCTATGGCCGCCGCCTCCGCGGCCAGACGTTTAAGCCTGCGCGTGAAATGCCAGGAGATCCCCAGTGCCAGCAGGGCCGCCGCCGCCATCGCTCCCAGGAAGGCACCGGCAAGGTCGCGGTAGATCCCGGAAAGGAGCGTTTCCCTTTCCGCCTCCAGGAAGGCGGAAGAGAAGTTAAGACCGGCCGAGAATTTTCCCGCTTTGATCCGCACGGGTATATAGGGAGGGCCGGGAGTGTCGGCGGCCCTGCGGCGCGTCTTTACCGGCGCCAGGCCCCGGCCTATATCCAGCTCGCATGAGGCCAGTTCCGGCCTTGAGGAGGCCAGGTCGCTGAGGTAGTCCACCGCCATCAGGGGGTCCCGCGCAAGTTCCGCCTCGGAAAGCATGGCTGCGGCGGCGCGCGTGAGGGTCTCAAGCCTGGCGTCCTGTGCCGCCCGGACGGTGCCGCGCTGGGAATTGAAAAAGATCAGGGAAAGCAGCGCCGAAGCCGCCAGTGCCGAGGCTATCATCGTTACGCTGAGCTTGTGGAAGATCTTCATAAAGAAGAGGCGAACAGGCAACTCGGCAATTAGGCTCTTAGTAATTCCTTGGTGCCAGATTGCCTAGCCGTCCAGCCGCTTACTGCGAAAGCCTGATTATGCGTTCCAGGGCCTTTTTTGCCTGGGTGTTCTGCGGGTCCAGTACCAGTATCTTTCTGAAATTATCCGCCGCTTTGCCGTAATCGCCTTTGGAATAATTGTCCGCCCCGGTCTGGTATAATTTTTCTATCGCCCTGACGTCGGGCTTGCCGGGCTCTTTCGGTTTTTCCGGGACCGCTGCTGCGGGCGCCGGCGCTGGTTGCGCGGGAGGCGGCGCGGCGACCGGGGGTTCCCAGCCCGCCGGTTTGCCGAGCTTGGCCCGCGCTTCGTCCGTCATCTTCGAGAGCTTGACCCTGTCCTCCGGATCGGTCTCCAGGCCGAGGGCTTTTTCCCAGTCGGCGAGGGCGCGGGCATAGCCGCCCAGCAGGTAGTTGCAGGAGCCCGACTTCTTGAGCGCGACAAGGTTTGACGGTTCCAGCTCCAGCGCTTCTTCCAGCCTGCGCAGCGCCTCCGGGTAGTTCTTTTTCGCATAATAGTCGTCAGATTCTTTTATCTTGTATTCTACCAGTCCGCGTCCGAAATCAGCGGGTACGCGGTCCGGGGTTATGCGCGCAAGCTCCCCCGCGCGGTCCATGAAATTGGAGAGAATGGTGTCGCGCTGGTTCAGGCTCTGGGCATATGCCAGCTTGCGCATCGCCTTCGTGTCGTCTCCTGCGATGAAGTCCCTGGAGGCGGAGAAGAGGATCTCTTCCCAGCGCAGGCGCGAGCTCCCCGCGGGGGCAAGCGCCGGGTAGGAGGCCGCCACCGTGGCGAGGCGCCGGGAGAGGTCCACCACGGAGGTGTCCGGCAGCAGGTCCCCCGCCCTGTCCAGCAGCAGTTTGTGGGCCGCTGAAAAATTACCGGCGTCGGCCTGCTTTTTAATGTCCGCCAGCCTGGGATCGTTAAGGGCGGCCGCGCCTCCCGGGCTTTTGTAAGCCCTGGTTTCCCGCACCTGCCGCTGCTGGTCCAGGAGTTCCCTTTCCGCGGCTTCCGAGGCGGTCGCGGAGCCGAAATGATAGGTAAGCGCCAGCTTATGGTTGCCGGCGGTGTCTTTTATCGTCCCTAGCGGCAGCATAAAGGCGTAGTCGAACTGTATCTTCTGTATCTTGTAGGAAAGCCCGGCGGTGAACTGGCGGAATTCGTTATCCCCGGCGCCAAGCGAGCCGCGCAAGCCCAGGTCGCCCTTGTCAAGGCTCGGGAATACCTTCTCGGCGGCCGCCACGAACTGCTTGTCGGTGCCGCCGCCGGGCGCTCTCTGCAGGCGGGCTTCGCCGGAGATCACCATCCAGAGGCTTTTATAGGAAGCGCCGAACCGCGTCTTCATGGGAACGGGGTCCTTGTCGGAGCCGCTGAAAGCCACGTCCGCCTGCAGCGCGTT
>PEXO01000181.1:4290-4648 GCA_002779045.1 Elusimicrobia bacterium CG08_land_8_20_14_0_20_59_10
GAGCTGGAATTGGAGCCGGTCAGCAGGGGGTCGGCGTTGCCGTTCTGCAGGATATCGTTCTCCACGGCATTGTAGGCCTCGTCCAGGCGGCTGAAGCCGTGGTTCAGGTATTTCAGGGCCGCCCCGACTGAGAATTTGCGGTACGGGGACCTTTCGGGGAAGCGGTAGCCCCAGGCAAGGCCGACCGTCTTTTCGGAATATACCCCCGACAGGCTGAGCTGCTGCCAGGAGACGCCCAGGACGCCCCTGTCTGTTCCCAGCGGGGTCGAGAAAGCGGCGGCGCTGAGCCCGATGTCGGAACCGTCGCTGAGACCGTTGTAAAGCATGGAATGGGATGCCAGGGCTTTGCTGCGTTCCA
>PEXO01000181.1:4706-5417 GCA_002779045.1 Elusimicrobia bacterium CG08_land_8_20_14_0_20_59_10
AAAAGCGTCGCCCATCCCGGGGGCCCTGGCGCCGAAACCCAGGTCGTCGAACGCGGCGTAAGACGGGCTTGCGGCCAGGGCGCAGGTAATTAAAATAAGGGCGGGCAGGGAGCGCCCCGCGGCTCCCCGGATATCCTGTTCACCCGGCTGTCCCTGTCTTGTCATAGTCCGTTCACCTTATCAATACTATTGTTCCTTTATACACCGTAGCCTCAATGCGTATGCGGTAGATGTAGATCCCCCCGCGTTTCTTCCCCCCTGAATCCGGAACCCATTCCAGCAGGTCGAAATAATCGGCGTTGTTGGAGCTTTTTACGCGCATTGTCCCCGCCACCCTGCCGGCCAGATCGTAAATTTTGCCTGTCACGCCGGAATAGCGCGGATTGTAGCACCTGAAGATAAAGGTGTCGTTCTTGCCGTCGCCGTTGGGGGTTACAAAGCGGTTGAGCGCCTGCGACCCGCCGTTGGGATACGGCGCGCAGAAAGCCGCGGCCGGCGCCAGCAGCAGCGCGGCCAGGAGCCTTCTCAAGATCGGTCCCGGGTTCTTCACAGGATAATTTTACTTTCCAATTATGACTGTTTTGTTTCGGTTTTATGGATTCCGGCGCAATAAGATGAAACTTCCCTGAAATATTTTAGTCGCACGGGATAACTATAATTTAACGACTATGAGGCGCGGTATGTCCTTTGCTATCTTCCTAGCGGCCCTGC
>PEXO01000181.1:5845-7423 GCA_002779045.1 Elusimicrobia bacterium CG08_land_8_20_14_0_20_59_10
GACGGGTTTAACCCGGGGACCACCTATTATTTCTCCATAGAAGCCGTGAACGCGCACGGGCTCCGTTCGGAGGTCTCCAACCAGGCCGCGGCTTATGCGCTTACTCCGCTGCCGCCTATGAATTTCAAGGCGGTGGTCTCCGGGTCCACCGTGACCTTAAGCTGGATAGCGCCCGCCGGCTACCAGAACCGCATCCCGTTCAGCGACAGGTTCAGTCCCGCGTATCCTTACGAGATAAAGGCGTACCGCGTTTACCGCGCCACGGCGCCCGCGGCCGCCGAATGGGTTTTTCAGCAGGAAGTTTCCTCGGACACGCTCTCCTGGGCGGATGGCGCGGGCGGGGACGGGGATTATTATTATCACGCCCGCTCCGTGAACCAGGCCGGGGCTTCGCTGCCCTCCTATGCGCGCAACGGTGTTTCCGGCGGGCTGTACTTCCTGGGGCCGGATAATGAAACCAGCCTTGAGATATCGGATGGCGCGGGGGCGGCTTTCTTTTCGGACAGCGGGGACCCGATGCAGTCTTACAGCGTGGAAATTACCACCAGCGCCGGCGACCTGGGCGGGCGCGTGCTGAAATCCGTTGAGTTTACCGCCTACCGGGGCGGCCTGCAGGCGGATCCGAATTTCGTGCTGACAGAGAAGGCGCGCATGAAGCTGTATTACCGCAAGTCCGGAGATTCCATAATTCCTTCCGCGGTTCCTGAAAGCAATGCGCTGAGCATCTTCTTCCATAACGGAAGCCGCTGGCTGCAGATGTACGGCGGGGTCAACACCGAAGAGCGCAGCGTGCAGTTGAGCACTTCGTACCTGGGCCGCTACCAGCTGCGCAGCACGGAGCGCGGCGGCGGGTTCGGAGCCGATACGGCCGGCCTTACCAACCGCCTGATAACACCTAACGGCGACGGCAAAAATGATACGATGGTCTTTATCTACGACAATCCCCTGGGAAATACGGTGAAAGGCAGGATCTACGATCTGCGCGGCACGCTGGTGGCTTCCATGACGCAGGGGCCGGTGGGCAATTCCCTCCTCTGGGACGCCAGGGCCGGAGGGCGCGTAGTACCGGGCGGGATATACATCTACCAGATAACCGCGGGCGCAAAAAGATATAACGGCACGGTGGCGGTCATACGATGACTATGCCGCCGCGGAGGAAATATGTACTACGACGCTGATATAAAACAATCCCGGGTCGGCCCGCTCCGGAAGCTCTTCTTCTCACTGCTTTTGCCGGCGCTGGCGCTGCTGCCGGTTCCCGCCCGTGCAGCCATAACGCAGACGGTCAACTACCAGGGCTTCCTGATGAGCAAAGTATCCAACCAGCCGCTGGAGGTGCCGCAGGATATCAAGTTCGTTATTTATGATGCCGCTTCGGGAGGGCTCGCGCTCTTTACGGAAAGCCTCTGCGATGTGCCGCTGGCCAAAGGGCGTTACGACGTGGAGATAGGCAGCGCCTCAGGAGGCATTCCGGTTTCCCATTTCATAGATAATCATGCCCTCTGGCTGGAGATACAGGTGGATGCGGACGGCGGCTGTAACGGCACGTACGAGGCCATGTCCCCCCGCGTCCGTTTG
>PEXO01000268.1 GCA_002779045.1 Elusimicrobia bacterium CG08_land_8_20_14_0_20_59_10
CACCGAAAGCAACGGGAAGTGAGCCAGGTGACCGGGAAATGGCGCGCGGCGGTTTCGGCTGGCTGGCTGGCGGCGGGAACCGCCGCCGCGCTGGCCGCCTGCGCGCTGGTGGCGGTCTATCCGCCCCCGGGGACTTTTGCCGGCCTGTATCCTCCGGTCAACGACGGGGTGAGGCCGGCGCGCTTTGCTCTTCCCATGTGCGGCGGAGTGCAGTGCCGGCTCTGTCCGCACAACTGTTTTCTCCCCGAGGGCGCGCGCGGCCGCTGCCGGGTGCGGGCCAATTACGGCGGGAAGCTGAAAACGCTCGCTTACGGCAAACCCGCCGCGGTGCATCTCGATCCCATAGAAAAAAAGCCGGTCTACCATATGTACCCCGGCAGCCTGGTCTATTCCGTGGCCGCCCCGGGCTGCAACCTGTCCTGCCGCGGCTGCCAGAACTGGGAGATCTCGCAGATCTACCCGGAGCAGGCCTCCACCACCACTATCGTTGCGCAGGCACTGGAGATAAAGGCCGCGCCCGACGGCCGTTTTTACGCAGAACTCAGGCAGGCCGGGGTGCCGGGCCTTTCGCCGGAAGAGATAGTTAAATACGCCCTTGCCACCCGGTCAAGGTCCGTCGCCTACACCTATTCGGAACCGTCGGTTTTCTATGAGTACATGTACGATACCGCCGTGCTGGCCCGCAAGGCCGGCCTTAAGAACGTTATGGTGAGCGCCGGCTATATAAACCCGGAGCCGCTGGCTATGCTGGCGCCGCTGATGGACGTGGTGAAAATAGACCTGAAAGGGTTCAATGAAAAGTTCTACCGCGCTTATACCGGGGGCAGCCTTGAGCCGGTAAAGCGCGCTTTGCTGGTACTTAAGGAAAAGGGCGCGCTGGTAGAGGTGGTGAACCTGG
This sequence comes from Elusimicrobia bacterium CG08_land_8_20_14_0_20_59_10, assembly GCA_002779045.1. GTDB lineage: Bacteria > Elusimicrobiota > Elusimicrobia > Elusimicrobiales > UBA9959 > UBA9959. Next base: position 899 of record PEXO01000268.1, read on the forward strand.
TGGTGCCGGGCCTGAACGATTCTCCCGCCGATATCGAGGCGCTGGCCGGCTGGGTAAAGGAGGACCTGGGGGCGGATACCCCGCTGTTCTTTTCCCGCTTCACTCCTAACTACCTGGTGAGCGACCTGCCGCCCACGCCGATGGAAACGCTTGCCCGGGCGCGCGAAACGGCGCGTAAAAAAGGCCTCAGATATGTTTATGTCGGGAATATGCCGGGCAATGACGGGGAGAATACCTACTGTCCGAAATGCGGTCGGGTGCTGGTAAGGCGCCAGGGCTACGCAATACTGGAGAACCAGCTTACGCCGACGGGTGGGCGCTGCCCCTACGACGGCACTAAAATACCGGGTATTTGGTGATAGGCGATTAGGCGACTGGGCGATTGGGCAGCACTATGATGGCCCTGTGTTTTCCGGCTTGTGACCTGTTTCTGCATAGGGTATGGAGGGAACTATGAAGATATATTTATCGCTGCTGCTGTGCCTGGCCGCCGCCTGCGCGTCCGCCCGCGAGCCCGAGGTGGCCGGCAAGTTCTATCCGGCCGACAAGCAGGCGCTTTCCGCGTTCGTGGACGGTGCGCTGGCCGCCGTTGATATCAAAAAACCCAAGGGAAAGGTGCTCGCCGTGGTGGCGCCCCATGCCGGCTACGACTTCTCGGGGAAAACAGCCGCTTACGCTTATAAATTCATCGGTAACTCCTACGACACCGTGGTGAT
>PEXO01000443.1:0-862 GCA_002779045.1 Elusimicrobia bacterium CG08_land_8_20_14_0_20_59_10
TTTCACGGCCTTACCCAACCTGGCATACTCCTATGTCACGGTAAGGGTCTACGACAATGCCGGCAGTTCTTCCACGCAAAACGTATTCTCGGTGTACAAGAACGCCTCGGCCCCGGCCATAACGGACAACCAGGCCGGGGATGACGCTTGGCGAAGCGCCAACACGGGCTCTTATAACGTGGACTTCCAGTCGCAGTCCGGCCAGAACCTGGATAAATTCCAGGTCCGCGCTTCCACTAATTCATCCGGCGGGCCGTATAACCCGGACTGGACCGATGTGGTCATCGGCATAGGCGCGGCGGATTATACGGCCGACTGGGCTCTGCCGACCGCCGTATTTGACGCCATGGCCGCCGGGCGCAACTATGTTTCAGTGAGAGTTTTTGACCTGGTGCCCAGTTCGGGCACACTGGACAATGTCTTCTATGTGCAGAAGGATACCTCCGCCCCGACGATAGCCGACAATCAGGCCGGCGACGATGCCTGGCGCAATTCCTCTGGCACAGTCTACAATGTGGATTTCCTGGATTCTTTGTCAGGCCTGGCCACGGCGCAGTACAAAGTGATGTCCGGCGCGGGGCAAGGCGGAACGCTGATAAAGGACTGGGCGGACATAGCGGCCCTGACACCCGGCCAGACCGCCTATAACGCGGACTGGGCCGTGGACTTCGCCGCGCTGCAGGAATGGGCCACGAATTATGTTTCGGTGCGGGCATACGATACACTGGGCCAGGCCGCGACGCTTAACGACCCCTTCACCGTGCTCAAGGATACCACACCGCCCTCCGCGCCGGCCCTTTCCTCGCCGGCGGACAATGCCCTGTATTCCGTCTCCGCCGTTTCCTTTGACTGGTCCGATTCC
>PEXO01000443.1:928-1407 GCA_002779045.1 Elusimicrobia bacterium CG08_land_8_20_14_0_20_59_10
GTCGCCTATAGTTCGGCGCCGGCCGTTTCGTCGGCGACGCTGCCTGCCGTGGCCGACGGGATCTATTACTGGCGCGTCAGGGCCGCCGACGCTGCCGCGAATTATTCCGCCTGGACCGCCACGCGGACTTTTGTGGTGGACGTTTCAAGCCCGGAGATTATCAACAACCAGGCCAGCCCCACGGCCTGGTACGCCGCCGACCCCGGGACGGTCTTCGACATTGACTTCCGTGACCTCTCCAGCGGCCTCACCTCGGTGCAATACCGCATAACCTCCCTGCCGGCCGGCGGCGGGGACTTGCTGAAGGATTGGACGGTGATAAGCTATACTCCTGGCGGCCTGGCCCTGTACGATGCGGCCTGGGGCGTGGATTTTGCCGCGCTGAAAGACGGCTCAAATTATGTATCCGTCCGGGGTTTTGACAGGGTGGCTCTCTCCTCTACGGCCGCGGACGCCTTCGTGATACGCAAGGACACCAG
>PEXO01000164.1 GCA_002779045.1 Elusimicrobia bacterium CG08_land_8_20_14_0_20_59_10
AAGGCGCTCGGGGCCCTCAACGCAAAAATAATCCGCACCGGTTCCGTTGTTCAGGCCGATTGGGTAAAGTGGCGCTGCCAATACGGCTGTGATATGTACGGGGCAAGGCTCACCTGTCCGCCTCATTCTCCCGGGCCGGAAGAGACCAGGAAGCTGTTGGCGGGTTATAAATACGGGCTGTTGCTGCGGGCCGGTGAATGTCGGGAGATCCGCCGCCTGGCCCCGCTGCTGGAAAGGGAGGTCTTTCTACGCGGCTATCATAAAGCTTTCGCCCTGGCCGCCGGCCCATGTACGCTGTGCAGTTCCTGCCCGAAGAGCTGCCGGCACCCGGAAACCGCGCGCCCGGCCATGGAAGCCTGCGGGATAGATGTCTTTGCCACGGCCCGTCGTAATGGTATGCACCTGGAAGTGCTCAGGGACAGGGAGGCGGAGCAGGACGCGTACGGACTTGTACTTATTGAATGATCTTTTTGGGGGATGGCGCCGGCCAGCCCTCTGCCGCGGCCAGTAATTCCGGCAGGCAGTGTTTTATCATTGAAAGGTCCCGCGGTAATGAGGCCCGTCCCTGCCTGGCGGCGGCGGAGGTTCTCAACAGGTCCGCCACGCGGGCCAGCAGTTCCCCGTCCGGTTTTCCTGAGACAAGTTCACAGGTGCAGGAGGGCGGTTTGGCGAGGAGCGAGACCGCGAAGCGGGCGCTCCCGCCGCCGGTGTCCAGGCGCAGCGTGAACCGTCCGTCGCGCGGCGAAGAGATTTCGGTGACGAGCCTGCCGCCGGCGGAACGAAGTATTTCCCCAAGTTCTTCTTTATCCCCTGAACCCCCGCCGGTTTCCTGCGAATTGAGCATGAAGAAATCCCCGTGTATCCGGTTGTCGTCCGGGTTTATCAAGGTAACCTCGTTCCTCGCGATCATCGAACATTCGACGAGCGCAGCGCCTTTGGCCAGCGTAAGGTTTATATTCTCGGGCATGTTCCCCGTCAATCTCATTGTGACACCCCGGCGGCGCAGCATGGAGTTAAGCGGTGAGGAAGAACTCCGGACCTGCGCGTTCAGATGCGCGTAAGACGCGGCAATATGCGGGTTGACCGTATAGGCGGCTTCATAGAGCCGTAGTATTTCCCTTTTCCTGTCATGGCCCAGTACGCGGTAGAGATACATCAGCAAATGCGAGTCGTCCATCCTTGACCCTGTGGGTTTCCTGCTTCCCTTGAGATCGTCTATGAATTCGCGGATATGCCGGTTGTTGCGCTGGTTCTGCTGCTCTTTTTCCCGCCACTTCAGGCCGCCTTCCTCGTCGAACTTGGTCTGGCAGTAGAGCTGTATCGCGTCCTTAAGCTTGAAGCCGAACTTCTTCGGGTTACGTTGAAAAGGGGAACCTTCGGCCATATGGTAGGAGCCCACGGTATAGGAATCTGTCAGGTCCTTAGTTTCTCTCAGCCAGCTTTTGAATTCCCGCATATCCGCGTCCGTTTCGGTGGGCATGCCGGTTATCAGCAGGATATGGTTCCAGATGCCGGCTTTATCGAGCATCTCCAGGTTGCGGTTGAGCTTGTCGACAGTGATGCCCTTGTTGATGTATTTAAGCATGCGCGGGGTAGGGTATTCCGCGCCGGCTACTACTTTTACTACCCCGGCTTCGCGCATCATGGAGATAAGCTCCCCGTCCATCACGCCCAGGTTGAAGCAGTCCGTCCAGAGTATGTCTAATTTTTCCTTTATTATCCGCTCGAGGAAATCGTGCGCGTATTTATAGGTGGGGTTGAAGTTGGGGTTATAGAACATGAAATGTCTGCAGCCCAGTTCGTCCCGGAAGATCTTCAGCATCCGTATGGACTCGTCCAGGTCCAGCGCGAACAGCCCGGTCCGGGCATTGCTGCAGAAAAAGCAGTTGAAGTCGCAGCCTTCGCTGAAACTGGCCTGGAGGGTCAGGTAATTGTCAGGCTTGAACTTTTTTTCCCTGGCTGCCAGCGAGCGCGGAAGGTGATAAAAATCGCGGATCTGCCTGCCTGTGTAGCTGTAGGCCCGGCTATTGGCCTTGTCGTAGGAGGGGAACCCGAAAGGGATGGAGGGGTCCTTTCCCTCATCGGCGAGCTGCGGCACGAAATAGCGGCTGTGGGCCTCTCCCTGGCTGTTCAAGACCCCGGCCTGTATAAGCCGGCCTGCACCCGGCCGCCGGTCGGAAGCTCCGATCTTTGTCACGTTGAGACGGGGAGTGGTCCGGAAAGGGCGGTTTTCGCTGATGGCGCGATAAAGCTCCAGCATGGCCGCGTGCGCTTCCCCGCAGACGGCGTAATCGATATCCGGGCACTCCAGCAGCAGTTTTTTGTATTTTTCCCGCTGGAACTGGATGGACATGTTCTGCATACCGCCCAGCATTACCACACAACGCGGGAAGCGTTCTTTAAGCGCCTTCGTAAGGCACTCCGCCAGGCGTATGCCCAGGTCTATCTCGCGGACGTCGCCGAGGAAATGGCTGAGCGAGATGCCGAACAGGTCTTTTTCCTCCACGCCCAGCACGTCGAGAAAGAACTCGGTCTGTTGCCGCACGCGCAGGGCCTCCGCGCTTTTCGCCTTTCCGCGCAGGTAGGCGGCTACGGCCGTTTCGTTGTCGTAGAGCATCAGCTTAACTTGTTGGGGATATTCCGCGTAAGCGCGGCATACCTGGTTATTGAAATCATACTGCGCAATATCGGGGAACCCGGCCCGCCTCAGGAAGCCGACGAGGTTTGGGATGCCCACCTTCTGCCAGAGCAGGTCGCGGTACCAGTCATGCTTGAGTACCGTGGGAGAGGGGGTCAAGAAGGCTGTTTTCATATGGTCGGGAACTGCCGGGAAGCCTGAGGGCGGCCGTAGTATTTGGTGTCCTCCCCGGCGGTCCGGGACCGGCGGAGAATTAATTCTCCTTTTTTTCCTCTGCATTGTCAAACAGCGCCAGGCGGCGGCTGGCGTTCCGCAGCCACGGGTCCTGCCCGTCGCTGTCCGCCCCGGCCATAAACCGGCTGCCGCCAAGGCAGCGCAGGCGGACCTCGCAGCGGCGGCACCCGCTTTCCAGATACCAGGCCTTGTCCAGCTTTTTCAGGAAAGGGCTGTTCCAGGCCGCCATGATGTTCCCGCCCAGGTCCTTCTGCATGTAATAGCTGGCCTTATAGAAGCCGCGCGGGTCCAGCACCAGGCGGGTATGCCCGTCGTCAAAGCGCGCGCCCAGGAAGAGCGGGGCCTGCTTTGCGGAAAAAAGGCACAACGGCACGGGGTTTGCGAAAAGTATTTGCGGTTTTGCCCGCGGCAGTTTCTCTATGCGCGCGGCCAGCCGCCGCAAAAGTTCCGGGGTTATTTCCTTGCCGCGCGCGGACATCCCGACGGCGGCGGGCATGGGCCGGTACAGTTCCCATATGTCGGCGTCCAGTTCTGTTATCAGCGTCAGGTACTTCTCGAAATTCCCGGCCAGTCCGGAGGAGATCACCGTTCCCAGCCTTACCACGGGTACGCCGCTCCGCCTGAAGAGCCTTATGTTGGCCAGTTTTTTTTCAAAAAGGCCGGGCCTGCCGGTTTCAGCGGCGTCTGAAGCGGGATCGCAGCCCTGCATGGAAACCAGGAGATTGTCTATCAGAGGGGCGGTCTTCCTGATAAGCGCCGACCCGGGCAGTGTGGCGTTGGTATTGAACAGAATATAAAATCCCATTGTTTTGGCCGTGCGCAGCATGGAAAGTATTTCCGGGTGAAGGAAGGGCTCTCCGCCGGTGAAGCGTATGTTCTTTATCCCGAGGCGGCGCGCCTGCTCAAGCTCATTGTTTACCCGGGAAAGGGAGAGCTGCGCGTCCAGTTGCCGTGACGAACATACGCCGCAGGCCAGGTTGCAGCGGCGGCTTACTTCGAAAACTATTTCGGAGGGAACCTTAAGTACCGGTCTGAGTTCCCCGGCCGGAAGGGCCGCAAAAGGAGATATTTTCGGAAGCCCGGCGCAGATATGGTTCAGGCGGCATTCCCGGCAGATCGCCAGGCGGCGAAGTCCCGGCCGCGCGGGCGGGGGGAGAATATGGTCGTAAGCATCGGGTAGAAAACAGAATGGCACGCCTTTTATCGCCACGGTGAAGCTGTTCTCGTAGGCGTTCAGGACACGGTAGAGGAATTCCCGGAGAGAGTAAAGGTCCGTTTGTCCGACCGGGACCGAGACCAGGACCGCGCGGCGCGCTCGGTCTATCCGTGTTTTTACGCCCGGCGGCGGTTTTACGGGTCCCGGACCGGAGGGTTTCATTTCCGTTTACCGGGACCGGCGGCGACCGGCTTGAATTCCTTCCAGCCGTACATTTCCGGGTATTCGCGCCAGGGGCCCTCGCAGATCCTGAAATATTTACAGGCTTTGCAGGAGGGGGCTTTGATCTTTCCTTCGTTGCGGCGGTAGTCGCCGAAGCTCTTAATAAATTTCTCGCCATCGGCAACCGAGCCTTCCGGGATTATCCGTTCGGCTATGCATTGCTCGTAGCCTTCCATCAGGCAGAAAGGGATGGCCTCCGTGTAGCACAAGACCCCGTTCCTTATCCCGGCGTCCAGGCCCTTCTTTATCCAGGGCATTATCACGGATTTTCTGGGTACTATCCATTTCTTGTTTTTTAGCGCCGTGCCTACGATATGCACGAAAGCGAACTGGTACTGGCTCGCTCCCAGCTTAACCAGCAACGCGCCCAGCGCCGGCATTTCCTTGTAGTTGGCCGAGGTTATGACGGTGTTGGTTATTACCAGCATGCCGAGGGAAACAGCGTTGCGTATCCCCGCCACGGTCTGCAGGAAGCTGCCGGGCGAGTGTGTCAGGCTGTCATGCGTGGCGGGGCCGGACCCGTGCAGGGACGGGCCCATTTCATTGGCGCCTGCCGCCTTGAGCTGCTCCAGAAGTCCCCTGTAGGCGAAGGTGCGCCCGTTGGTCTGGAGCTGAATGCGGTGATAGCCCAGCTTTTTGGCCATCGCCACGAAATCGAGAACATGCGGGTGCAGCGTGGGCTCGCCCCCGGTAAAAACTACGTCCCGGCTGCCGCGTTTGTAGGCGGAGGACAGGTCCTTGTAGACCTGTTCCCTGCTGCGGTCGGGCAGTATATCGCGCTTATGACCCTGCGCGCAGAAATCGCATTTATTATTGCAGTGGAAAGTGATTTTGATATCTATGCGTGTGTACATAAAAAGGGCCGCAGCGGCGGGGACGCTATCCGGGCCCGGCCGGGAGGGGCGTTTCTGGCTGAAAGTATACAAAATTTCCCTGCTCATACCGGCGGGCGCCGACACGCAAAATGCTAGACTATGTCCGTGCGAACCCTGTTCGCGGGTTGCAGGTCAAAGAAATGAATTTTCTCGGCATCTCGGCTTATTACCACGACTCCTCGGCCTGCCTGGTGCAGGACGGTAAGATCACCGCGGCGGCGCAGGAGGAGCGGTTCTCGCGCAGGAAGAACACCCCGGATTTCCCGGCGGACGCGGTAAACTACTGCCTCCAGGCAGGGAATATTACGGCCGACGATCTGGATCGCGTGGTTTTTTATGAAAAGCCTTTCCTCAAGTTCGCCAGGGTGCTGACCGGGCATATCGGGGCCTGGCCCTTCTCGTTTTCAAGCTTCATGCGTTCCATGCCGTTATGGCTTGACGATCGGCTGACCCTGCCGCTCACGCTTAAGGAGCACATGGGATACGGCGGGAAGGTGTGTTTTCTGAAACACCATCTTTCGCATGCCGCTTCCGCTTTCCTGCCCTCCCCGTTTGAAGAAGCCGCAATCCTTACCGCGGACGCCGTCGGAGAATGGGCTACTACTACCTGTGGCACGGGAAGTGGAAGCGTCATTAAAATTGACCGCGAGATCTTGTTCCCCGACTCCATCGGGCTCTTCTATACGGCGATAACCACTTTTCTCGGGTTCGAGGCCCATGAGGGAGAAGGTAAGGTGATGGGACTGGCGGGCTGCGGCAGGCCGAAATTCATGAAGGAGTTCGGTGAACTGGCCGGGATAGCTTCCGACGGGAGTTACCGTCTGAATCCGGACTATTTTTCATTCTATGGCAAAAACCGGATGTACAGTTCCAGGCTTGAGGAACTGCTGGGGCCGGCCAGGGAGGCGGAGGGGCCGCTGGATGAGCGCCATGCCGACATAGCGGCAAGCCTCCAGAAATTTACCGAGGACGTTCTGCTGAAGATAGCGACCGACCTGTACGAGCGCACCCGTATGGAGAACCTGTGCCTGGCGGGAGGGGTTTTCCTCAATTGCGTTGCCAATCACAAGATACTGGAGCGCTCCGGCTTCCGGCATGTTTTTGTGCAGCCGGCGGCCGGGGACTGCGGCGGCGCGCTGGGAGCTGCGCTCTACGGCGCCTGCGGCCTTTCGGGAAAATCCCGGCCCGCGGCAATGATGCACGCTTATCTCGGCCCGGAATTTTCCGAACGCGAGATAGAACGGGCCGTGGCCGCCGCGGGCCTCAGGGCGCAGAGGCTTTCCGACGGGGAACTTGCGGCCCGCACGGCGGGGCTGGTGGCGGACGGGCGCATAGCCGGCTGGTTCCAGGGGCGCATGGAGTTCGGCCCCAGGGCGCTGGGGAACCGCACCATACTGGGCGACCCGCGAAATCCGGACATGAAACGCCTGCTCAACGACAAGGTGAAACACCGCGAACCTTTCCGGCCTTATGCGCCCGCGGTGCTGGCCGGGCGCGCGAATGAATATTTTGAGCTTCTCGGGGATTCGCCTTTCATGCTGATGGCTCCGCCTGTGCGCCGGGAGAAATCGGCTGCGGTTCCCGCCGCCTGCCACGATGACGGCACCGCGCGTGTGCAGACGGTGGACCGGGCCGCCAACCCCCGCTTTTACTCCCTGATAGAGGCCTTCGACAAGCTGACCGGCGTGCCGATGGTACTGAACACTTCTTTCAACCGGCGCGGCGAGCCGGTAGTCAGGGCCCCCGCCGAGGCGCTAAAGGTGTATCTTGAGACCGGGATGGACGCCCTGGTAATGGGGAATTTTATGCTGGAGAAGAAGAATGGAAAGGCTTAAGCGCGCGACACGCGTGGTTTTTCTGGCGGCTAGGAGAACGCTCGTTCCCTGCTGTCTCTTTTTCGCCTATTTTCTCGCCGTAGGCGCCATGGCGGCGCTTGACCGGGTCTTTCACTTTCGGCCGCGCCGCGGCGCGCCGCAAAAAAGTTTCTGGGAAAAGACCGGGGGTTGCCCCGGAGGCATGGAGGACGCTGCGGAGCAATCCTGAACTATGAAAAAATTGATGATGCTGCTCAAAGAAAGTTATCTGCTGGTAAAAAAACACAAGTTCTACTTTCTTCTTCCTCTTCTGATCTGCCTCGCGTTCCTGGCCCTGCTGGCTTTCCATATAGGACCTGGAATAGTAATCTCCTTTATTTACGCGGGGGTTTAGCCACCGGTCTTAGGAAGCGTAACGAAATAACTGAAGCAT
>PEXO01000177.1:0-5984 GCA_002779045.1 Elusimicrobia bacterium CG08_land_8_20_14_0_20_59_10
TCCACCTGGCCGAGGCCGGGGTGGACAGGGCCAAGTGGAAGCTGCTTGAGACCAACGATATGTGGTTCGTGCTTTCCTCCGCCACTATCGCCGGCTACAACTTCGACAAGGTGTATTCCGATGTGGGCGGCGGTACCTACACCATACAGATGTCCTCCCATCCCACGGACCAGGATATGCGCGTAGTGGAATCAGTGGGGCGGGACTCCACCGGCAACGAGATCCGCCGCATAAAGGTGGTGCTGAAGAACGAAAACGCCGCGGATTTCGCCGCCAGGGCGCAGAACCTTGTGTCGAATACCGGCGGCAACGACCATATAGAATGGGGGCCTGTAGTCTCCGGCAACAGCATAGACGCTACCGCGCGCACCTTCCCGCGGCATTACAGCGCCGGCCACGTGACTCCGCAGGACGGCGGCTCCACCACCGCCGGCACGGACGACGTTTACTGGTGGTCGTACTCCGACGTCCCCAAGATACCTAACATTAAGTTCGCTAATTACCTTTCTTCAGCCACCGACAGCGGCGATGCCCCGGACGGCTGCGGCAACGGTACCGACTCAACATATTATTTTGTGGGGGATGCCAAATTTGTAGGCTGCTCGGACACGTCCAATCAATCCTATTATATAACCGGGGACGCGACTTTCGCCTCCGGCAAAAGCGGCGGGAATTTTATAGTAGGCAGCGTTATCATGCTCGGGAATTTCATCGTTTCCGGCAGCGGCGGGGCCAATGGGAAATATGACGCCCACCTGCCGCGGGATGCCTGGATGGAGTACGGCCATGACGCTACCACCTGGGCTCATTACCTGACTTTCGACCCCGACGCGCCGGCCACCTATGCCCAAGCCGTCAGCGGGAATTACCACGCCGACAATCATACCTATGAACTGGACAATGTGCTGATCCACGGCTTCATGTATACCGGGGGGAGCGAGGGCCTTACGGGCGGCGGCAACTGCAACCTCAACGGCGTCCTTTTGAGCAACCAGGACGCCACCATGGGCACCTCTACCATGGGCATTTATTACGACGACCAGGTGGCGGCCGACATACAGATACAGGGCATTACGATAGTGCAGATTTCCTGGTACGAGGTTAAAGGCGAGTGGCCTTCCGGCCTGTGAGTGCCACCGGTATGGTCCGTTCAGCCTGGTATGGTCCGGCCGGAATACGCGGCCTGCTTGGAGAGGACCCCCTTTACCGCTGTGTTTCTGGCGGGAGCAGGCTCTTCCGTCTCAAACTCCTTTTCTTCATTTCCGGCGCCGGGGGGCTGGCTTTCGAAGTTCTTTTAACCCGGCTCTATTCCAATATCGCGGGCTCTACCGCGTCGGCCATGACCGCCGTTTTTGCCGTGTTCATACTGGTGCTGGCCCTCGGCTCCTGGCTGGGAAGCCTGCTCCTGCCTTTTCTCCGGCGTCCCCTCCCGGCCCTTGCCGTCGTTAACCTTTGCGCCGGGCTGTTGGGACGCCTGGCGGTCTGGCTGCTTCTCGGGCATGGCGATATAATGAGCTCCGCGCAGGCCCTTGCGCTTATCGCGCTGGTCGCCGTTCCGATGGGAATTAGTTTCCCGGTTATAATCAGCGCTCTGAAAGGCGGGGACAAGGCGGGGGATGAGGCCGCCGCTCTGTACGCGGTAAATACGGCCGGCGGGGCTTTCGGGGCGTTCGCCTGCGGTTTTGCGCTGCTCTGGCTGTTAGGCGTTTCCGGGACCGCCGATCTTGCGCTGGGAATGTATGCTGTCGCGGCCCTGTTGTGTTTCGCGGTGCCCGGAGCCGGGGACCTGCCCCGGCACGTCGGGGTCCCGCCGGAGAAAAGTCCGTCATTTCCAGCCGCGCCTTTCCTGGCCCTGGTCTTCCTGGCCGGCGCGCTGTCGCTGTGTTATGAACTGCTCTGGGGAAGGGTGGCTAAATTCTACCTGGGAGACCGGACCATGGCCATTTCGCTGCTGCTGGCCATCTACCTGTCCTGCCTTGTCCTGGGCTGCTATCTGGCCCGTTTCGCGGGCCGCCGCCGGGGCGGCCGGCGCAACGCCTTCCTCATCGCAGGTTCACTGCTTTCCATTTCCGCATTCCTGCACCCGGCCGGCGCCGGGCTGGTCCATGCTATAGTCGGCGGCGCGCTGTTCCCGTCCTGGCTGCCGGGGAGCGGCGGCGCAGGCAGGATAGCCCTTACCCTCCTGGCCATGGGGCCGGGCGTGGTGGCACTGGGCGCCGTTTTTCCGGTGCTGCTCCAGGCGGCCGAGACGGAGAAAGGGCGGCCAGGCAGGCTTTCCGGCCTGCTGTTCGCGGCCAGCTCTCTCGGCGCCGCGCTCGGAGCGGTGTATGGTGGGCTGTGGCTGCCCGCAAGGATAGGGACTGCTCATGGTTTCATCGCCGCCTCAGGCGTGGCGGTGCTGGCCGCGCTTGCCTGTTTTACCGCGCTGCTGAAAGCCAGGCGGCTGGCCGCCGCGGCCGGCGCAAGTTTAGCGGCCCTGGCCTTAGGCTGGTCTCTCTCGCCGAAAGATTTCATCTTCCTCAAGTCCGGGGAAACCCTGATAGAGAGCAATGAGGATGAATACGGCATCCAGGTAGCGGTACGCGGCCCCTACGGGCTGAAGGTCCGCAATAACCGGCTCAGCCTGGTAAACCCGCTCGGCAGCCCCTCCACCAGCTATGCGCAGGAAACCCCCGCTTACTTCTCCTGCCTGCTAGCCCGCCGCTGCGAGAGCGTGCTCAATATCGGCACCGGGTTCGGCCTTACGGCCGGGGCCTTCCTCCAGGCGGAGGGCGTCCGGACGGTGCGTACCATAGAAATACTGCCGTTCATCCTGCGTATCCAGTCCCTCTTTCAGCGTTATAATTCCGGCTACTTCAGGGACGGCCGCGTTGAGCTCCTGGCCGGAGACGGCCGCCGCCTGCTGGCCGCGGAGGACCGCAATTACGACGTTATCAGCGTGAACGTGCTTGACCCGTACCTGCCGGGCTCCTCGTCGCTTTTTACCGTGGACTTCTGGCGGCTGGCAAAGTCACGGCTGAACCCCGGCGGCGCTTACACACAGCTCATACACGGACCCGATATTCTGCTGCTTTCCCGCGGGCTCCGCTCGGTGTTCTCTACCGTGCTGTATTTCCCGGCTTACGGCAGGGATTTCAATATAGTCGCTTTCTCCGAGCCGCTTAAGGACATGCCACTTAACATGGAAAGGGCAGGCCCGCATATGCTCGCTGAATTGCGGCGGCTAGGGGTGAGCGACCCGCGCGTTTTTTTAAGCGAGGCCGTCCGGTATTCCCGCGAGTTCGAGAAAAAACTTAACGGGGAGACGGGCTTTGCTCCGCCGTACCTCCACTCCGACGACCGCCCGGTACTTGAATACCGCTGGGCGCAGGGAGTCCCTTCTATTTCCATTTTTGACTCCCTCCAGGCCGACCGCCTATGAATCCCGTCAACCTGCTTTTGCTTTTATCCGTGCTCTCCGGCGCCGGCGGCGTGGCCTGCGAGGTGCTCTATTTGCGCTCCCTGACCACTTTCCTGGGCGATATGTACTATGTCCATGCCGCGCTGGTGGCGGTTTTTCTGCTGGGCCTGGGGCTGGGGGCGTGGGCCGCGCACCGCTTCGCTTCCCGCCTGCATATCTTCGAGCTGGCCGCTGGCGCTTACGCTTTCGCTTTCCCGGCGCTGACGCGGGCTTACGAGGCCTCGCCCCTGGCTGCGCTGCTGCCTCATCCCGGCGCGCAGGCCGTGCTGGCTTCCGCGCTGCTGCTGGCCGTTCCGGCGGTAGCGGCGGGGTTCGCCGTGCCGCTGTTCGCCGCTTACCTGCAGCGGCAGGGGAAGGGGAACTCTCCGCTGCACCTGGCATACGGCCTCTACAATATCGGGGCCGCCGCGGGTCTGCTGCTGATGGAATTCGCCGCGGTCCGTTATTTCGGGGTTGTGATCTCGCTGCGGCTGCTGGGCGCGCTTAGCCTGGCCTGCGGCCTGCTGCTGTGGCTGCGCCCCGGCCTGCGCGAGGCGGAACCTGAACCGCCGGGCGCGCCCGCCCCCGCCCTCCGACAGGGCACTGCCCTGTTCCTGGCCAGCCTGGGCGGGGCGCTGTTCTCGGCTTTTTTTCTTAAGGTCGGCTATTGTATATTCCTGCCCAGCCGCGAGAATTTCGCCGTCTGCACCGCGGCCACGCTGTTTTCTATTACGGCCGGGACCTGGCTGGTCCGCCGCCGGAAAACGGGGTTCGCGGACTGCGCGCTCCTTTCGGCTTTCGGCATCGGTGCTGTCTATGCCGCTTTCCCTCTGCTGGAGAAATTCTATTACGGCCTTCTGGGCGGGGTGTCTTCGGAGGCGGCCGCGGTCTCGCTTAAACTGTTCTTCGCTTTCCTGCTGGGCGGCCTGCCGGTACTGTGGTTCTGGGGAGCCATACCGGCGCTTGTCGGCTCGTCCCCGCGCCTGGCGCGCGACAGCGGGCGGCTGCTGCTGGTTTCCGGCCTGGGGAACGCCGCCGGGCTGCTGCTTTACACTTTTTTAATCCACCCGCGGTTCGAACTTTTTACGGCTCCCGCTATCGGCGCCGCCCTGCTGGTTTTGGCGGCCATAGTGTACGAAGGCCCCGGTTTCGTCCCGAGGCGCCTGCTGATCCTGTGCGCGGCCGCCCTGCTGTGCTGGAGGGTGGCGGGCCTGCCGCAGGGGCTGGTGTACGCGGCCAAATCAAAGCATGAACCCGGTGCCGCGATGATACACTTCAAGTCCGCCTCCGACAATGTTACCTATGTCCGGGGCCGTAAGCATTCGTCAATAATACATAACGGCGTGGGAGGCATACAGTTCGGGACCTCAGATAACGCCAATATCTCCGAGACCGTCTTCGGCGTGCTTCCCGCCCTGGCGGCCCCGAGAAAAGAAAGAGCCCTCGTTTTGGGCCTGGGTACCGGCATAACGGCCGGGACGGTGGCCGCCCTGTTCGGGCATACGGATATAGTGGAGATCAACGGCGCCTGCCTGCCCCTGCTGCCCGTCATTTCCGGCGCGAACCTGTACCTGTCCCGCAATCCCCGGGCCTCCATCTTCCACGACGACGGGCGCAGGTTCCTGGCCCGTCCCCGCCCGCCGTACGACGCGATAGTCAGCACGCTGCCCCCGCCCGACTACGCGGCCGCGGCCAAACTGCATACGCTGGAGTTCTACGACCTGGTGAAGCGGGCCCTCGCGCCGGACGGCGTTTACCTGCTCTGGTTCACTTACCTCGATATGTCGGACGCCGGGGTGGAAACGATACTGGCCACCCTGTCCCGGAGTTTCCGGCATTGCGGGCTTGTGCTTGCGCGCGCTAACTATTACGTGCTCATCTGTTCCAATTCCGAAGTGAAACTGCGTTCAGCCGCCGCGGCCTGGCTGCCGCGGGAGGTGCAAAAAGCGGTGGAGGCCGGCACCAGCGGCGCGGATCCCTTCATGCATCTCAATAATATCCTGCTAACCGGGGATATCTTCCCGCGCCCGGCCCTGGCGGCAGTAACGCCTAACCGCGACGATCTGCCGCTGCTGGAATTCCAGATAACCGCCGCGCGGTATAAAAAAGAACCGCCGGTGGACCAGGTGGTCATGAGCCCGGGAGCCTACAATATACGGCTGCGCCGCCTGGAAGACCCCCGCTTCCTTGAGCAGGCGCTGGTCATTTCCTATACGCATCCCGTATTGTTCCAGCGGTCCGTTCTGCCGGTACTGGCCCGCCGGCCGGCCCTGCTGCTGCGGTTCCTGGACCGGCTGGAGGCGAGGTTCGGACGCAAATGGGGGTCGGATAATTGGCTGCAAATGGCGCTCCTTGCCGCGCAGGCAAAGGATCTTGGCCGCGCGCAGCGCTATTGCGAGGTTGCCGTAAGCCGCGACCCGCTGAATTTCAAGGCCGTGATGATGCTGGCCCGGCTGTATGCCGCGCGCGGGGATCAGAAAAAAGCCGGGCTCTGGCGGATGAGGGCGCGTGTATTAGGAAGTTGACCCGCTTATGTTCACCATAG
>PEXO01000177.1:6085-7490 GCA_002779045.1 Elusimicrobia bacterium CG08_land_8_20_14_0_20_59_10
GGTTTTAAGACGTTTGTCGCGCGGCGGTATAAGCATTTCTCTTCCCGCAGCAAGCCGCTTTATGCTTTCTCGGTAAGCGCCATGGCAGGACGGCAGACGCCGTTCAAGCCTGTCGTTTTCGAGAGGGGCGGACTGCTGCGGCTTAAGCGCGGGGATTTTGACTGTATCCTGAATTTACACACCGGCCGGGGCAGCCTCAAAGCCGCGCCGCGCATACAGGCCTTCGATTCCTTTCTGCGCACCTTCTACAGCTGGCTGCTGCCGCACCGGAAAGGACTGCTTATACACGGCGCCGGCATAGCCAGGGGCGGCAGGGCCTTTCTTTTCCCGGGGGTCTCCGGCGCCGGCAAATCCACTCTCTCAAAACTCGCGGCATCCGTTCCTTCAGGCAACCCGGCAGCCCGCCGGCCCGGCAGCATAACTGTTCTGACCGATGAACTAATTCCGGTCCGCAGGGAGGGAAAGGGTTTTTACGTCTACGGCTCGCCTTTCTGGGGCGAGATGAAGCCCGGCGGTGAGAACCGGCGTTTTCCCCTTGCAGGGGTCTTCAGGATCATAAAGTCCCCTGAAAATTCCCTGCGCCCGCTGGAAAAAGGCGTTCTGCTGCGCCTGCTGCTGCGCTGCGCTATGAATTTTTCAAAGGAGAGGCGTGCCGCCGCGGCGGTCCTTTCCCTGGCGGCTGAACTGGCTTCGGAGAAGAATGCCGGCGAGCTGCGTTTTTCAAAAAGCGGCCCTGCTTTCCTTGATTTGTTATAATCTTACCATGAGGTTAAAGGAAAAACTCGCCGCGCGGGAAATAGCAGGAGAGCTTTATATAGTGGACATAGAGGCCGAGACGCTGCATTCCCTGAACCCTTCCGGGTCTTTCATCTGGAACTGCCTTAAGAAAGGCCTGGACGCCGGGGCAGCGGCTTCGCGCCTGGCCGGGGAATTTGAAGTGGAGCCGGAGGAGGCTTTAAAGGACGTGAAAGCTTTTCTGAAAACCCTTAAAGGCAGGGGTCTGGTGAAAAAGTGAGCCCGCGCTATCTTCAAAACATGAAAAAGAAAAAACCATATACAAAGCCGGTAGTAAAGAGCGAAAAAGTCTTCGAGACCGCGGCCCTTGCCTGCGGCAAATGCATAACCGGTCCCACCGGCCAGCTGGCCTGCAAGTCGCTGAAAAAATTTTCCTGAACCGCTCTTGCCGGAAACCTATGATAAAAGCCGTAAAGCTGGAAGGCAGCAGTATGTACCCTCTATTTGACGCGGGGGAGACCGTCTTACTCGAAACTTCCGTTTCCGACTGCCATGCCGGCGACTGTCTCCTGTATAATTACGAAGGATGCCGGCTCCTGCACAGGGTGATAGCCGTATATGAGGCCGGGCCGCTGCTCTCGGACGACGTCGGCAGCATAGCTCCGCACCG
>PEXO01000351.1:0-6986 GCA_002779045.1 Elusimicrobia bacterium CG08_land_8_20_14_0_20_59_10
AGCGGCAACTCCATAAAAGTGCAGGCGGGGGCCTTGTGGGATAATTTCGTGCACGCTTCGGCGCAGCAGGGGCTGGGGGGGGTGCAGAAGACCTCCGGCATACCGGGCTCGGTGGGCGGCGCTCTGCGCATGAACGCCGGCGCTTTCGGCCAGGAGGTCTTCGACCGCCTGGTCTCCATTGAGGCGCTGGACCCTTCCGGCAAGACAGTGGAACTGCCCAAGAGCGCCATCCCGCACGGTTACCGCCGCGTTGAAGGCCTGGACGGCCTTATCCTCCTTTCGGCCGTTTTCGAGCTGGAGTCCGGTCCGCCGGACGTGCTGCTGCTGGAGCGCTGCAATGTGCTGACACTCCGCGCGGAGCAGCAGCCCCTAGATTCCCCGTCGGCCGGCAGCGTCTTCAAGCGCCCGGAAGGCGATCACGCCTCGCGGCTGATAGACGCGGCCGGGCTTAAAGGCCTGCGCATAGGCGGGGCGCAGGTGTCGCCCAAACATGCCGGCTTTATAGTGAACACCAACGGCGCCACCGCCTCCGATATCTACAGCCTTATGCAGAAGGTGCGCTGCGAGGTAAAAGCCAGGATGGGAGTGGAACTGGAGCTTGAGCAGGTCCTGCTGGGGGAATTTAACTAGGGGCAGCTAGCCGCGGAAACCGAAATTTTTGGAACCGGCGCCCAGCAGCTTGATGAGCAGGAAGAAAGCCGCGGCCCCGCCAAGCATCAGCGGGATCCCTATTAGGGCGCCTATCACGGTGGAGGTAAGCAGCGCGCCCGTTATAAACAGTCCCGCGCCTGTCAGGGCCAGCACGGCAGCCGCAATAGCCTTCAGGCGCTTTACTACTCCTAAGGCCTGCGGGGGAGGGGAATAGGAGGTTCGTCCGCGGTCATCGTATTGGCCGCTGTCGCCGGGGCCATTGCTGACTATCTCCGGCTCTATAACCTCTTCTTCCCGCGCTTGCAGCGTTTTCGGGGTCTCCATATGTACAATTATACCATCATCCCGGCAATAAATCCGCAAACCCCGCCCCTTATAATATAAAGCGAACTATGAAACCAGAGACGCGCGGCGGTGTACGGGCCTTCAGGGCCGTTTCGGCGGGTGCCGCCTTTATCCTTTTTCTTACGGCCGCGCCCGCCCCGGCCGCGGAACAGCCGGTCAACGCGCTGCTGCTTGTCCCTTCCTCCAGCATGGCCTTCGACGCCAAGTTCCAGGATTTCCTTAACAAGAACGGCGCCAGGCTCCTGCAGTCCTACCCGCCCAGCGTTTTTATCGGCTATATCCCCGCCAGCCTCGATAAAAAGCTGGCCAAAACCTATGGCGCCAGGGTCTACCGCACAAAGGTGGACGACTGGAGCTCCTTCGCCAGGTACGGGGAGAAGGCCGTGCTGGCCGTCAATACCTGGAACAAGCGTTTTGTGGACGACCCGCCGGTGGCCCCGCTTATAGTGAGCTCCAGGGTGCGGCGCGCCGGCAGCAAAAGCGCCGGGATAAACCTCACCTGGAACCAGATGATGAAGGTTGTTTCCTACCGCCTCCAGATAAGCCCCGACGAGGAATTCTCCTCCGTGGAGCTTGATACGCTGCTTAAGCCAAACAGCTACAGGATCTTCCCCGCTTTCTGGAAGGAAGGCGTTTACTACTGGCGCGTCTCCGGGCTGATGACGCTCAATAACGGCGACACCAGGGAAAGCGGGTTCTCCAGGCCCGATTCGTTCGCGGTCTCCAGGCCGCCGCGCCCGCCCTCCTCCGCCCGGCCGGACGCCCCCGCGCTGCCGCCGGAAGCTAAGTTCACCGGGCCCGCCCTGCGCTGGGAGTCCACGGGAAAGTATTACCGCCTGCAGCTTTCCCTTACCGGGGATTTTTCCGCGCCGGTGGCCGACGTTTTTACGGATACCTGCAGCTACAAGGCAGCCGGTCTGCCCATAACCGCCGGGGTGGACTACTATATGCGGGTCCTGCCCTCGGACGGCTGGGTGTCCGGGGAGTGGTCCCCGGTTTCAAAGATAACCGTGCAGCCGGCCGCCCGCGCCGCCCGCGCCGCCCGCGGCCGCCGTAAACGCTGATGCGCTGGCTTGAATTTATGACGCCTACCCGCCTTATTTTAAAGACCTCCGCCGCGGCGCTGCTCCTGGCCGCCCTGGGCGCGGACGCGGGCGCCGGCGGGCTTTCCCGCCTTAACCCCGCTTTTTTCCAGTACACCGCCCCCGCGGTCTCCACCAGCACCGCCCGCGCCAAGGCAGGCGCCGCGCCCGCGCACAGTTTCGGCCTGCGCCCCTCCCCTATAGACCGGTCCCACCTGGCCGGGCGGGATATTTCAGCGGCCATCGCGGGAAAGCCCGGCTTTTTGCGGCCTGGCGCGCGGACCTTTGCCGGCCCGGGCGATGCGGCCTATGACCTGCGCACCGACAGCAGGCTTACCGCCGTCAGGGACCAGGGCTCCTATCAGAACTGCTGGGCCTATGCCACTTACGCCTCCATGGAATCCAATCTGCTGACGGGGGAAACCTGGGATTTTTCAGAATACCGCCTGGCCACGGACAGCGGCTTCGACTGGGGGATAATGGACGGCGGCGTCTCCGATATGTCCGCCGCCTACCTCACGCGCTGGTCCGGCCCCGTCAACGAGGGAGAGAGCTCCCCGGTGCGCAAGCATCTGCAGGGGATGTACTGGATACCGCGTCCGGAAATCCCTAATGAGGCCGCTTTCAAGACCAATGTGAAGACGGCCATCTACAACGACGGGGCTGTTTATTCCAGCGTCTTCTGGGACGCGAACGCCACGCCGGGGGCGACCGATACCTACTTTTACAATACCGACTGCACCGAGCCTTACGGCGTGCAGGGCGCCTGCACCTGCAGCGGCGGCACCTGCGGCGGCCATGCCATAGCCCTGGTGGGCTGGGACGACGATGTCCCCAAATCCTATTTCACCACCCCTACCATGGGCACTCCGGCCGGCAACGGCGCCTTCCTGGCGCGCAATAGCTGGGGCACGGATACCGGGGTGGGCGGCTATTTTTACATCTCCTATTACGATACCTCGCTGGGCGGGGATACGGCCTCTTTCAACGGGATAGAGGCCACCAGTAATTACACCACCCTTTACCAGTACGACGACCTCGGCTACACCTACCCCGTCGGTAATGGCGATATCGCCGGCCCCGGGGGCGACAGCACCACGGAATGGATGGCCAATATTTTTAACGCCGTTCCCGGCAATCTGCAGGCGGTAGGCTTTTATACCACGGACATGAACGTTTCCTATCAACTGTACGTTTACACCGGCGTTACGGCCGGCAGT
Source organism: Elusimicrobia bacterium CG08_land_8_20_14_0_20_59_10 (assembly GCA_002779045.1). Lineage (GTDB taxonomy): Bacteria > Elusimicrobiota > Elusimicrobia > Elusimicrobiales > UBA9959 > UBA9959. The sequence continues at coordinate 3,299 of PEXO01000351.1, forward strand.
CCGCGCAGCGGCACGCTGGCCCACAGCGGCAGCGGCGTTCTGGCCGCGTCCGGCTACCACACTATTTCCCTGGGCGGCAATATTATGGTGACGTCCGGCTCTAAATTCTCCGTAGTGGTCAAGCTGGTGAATTCTTCCTATGTCTATCCCCTGGCGGTGGAATTCCCGATTGCCGACTACAGCTCCGGGGCCAGCGCTTCCGCCGGGCAGAGCTATATCAGCCGCTACGGCTCCTTGTGGACCGACCTTACCACGGTGACCGACAGCTATTACCACGATAACTTTCACCAGACCAATGTCTGTCTGAAGGCTTATGCCGCCACGGACGCCACCCCGCCGGCCGCGGTGGCCGCGGTTTACGACGGCAGCGTGACGGGCTCCGATATAAACAACACCGGCTCCACCACCCAGCTTTCGGCCAACTGGCCCGCCTCTTCGGACCCCGAAACCGGTATTTCCGGCTATGCCTACGCCATAGGCACCATTTCGGGCACCGCCGACGTGGTAGGCTGGACCCCCAACGGCACCGGGCTGTCGGTCACCAAAGCCGGCCTCAGCCTTGTGCACGGCACCACCTATTACTTCGGCGTCAAAGCCGCCAACGGCGTGGGCACCTATTCCGCCGAGACCTGGTCCGACGGCCAGGAGGTGGATACCAGCCTGCCGCCGGAGGTGGCCTATGTGAGCGACGGGACCGGCGTGGACATAGATTATGTGTCCTCCCTTAATACGCTCTCGGCCAACTGGGGGGAGACCACCGGCGCTGACAGTTACGAATACGCCATAGGCAGCACGGCCGGCGGTACCAATATCGTGAACTGGACCAGTGTCGGTACCGCGCGCAGCGTCACCAGGACCGGCCTGACCACCCTGATCGAGGGGAGCACCTACTATTTTTCCGTTAAAGCCTACCGCGGCATTATCCCTTCCGTCGCCGCGGTTTCCGACGGTCAGCGCGTGGACATAACCAGCCCCACCGCCCGCATCACGCTTACTTCCGGCCAGCCGGCGGTGAGCAGCGTCACGCTGGCCGTGTCGCTCTTTCTCGAAGAAGCCACCGGGGTCTATTCCTCCTCGCCCTCGCTCACCTTCACCACTTACGGCGGCGGCCAGACCGCGGCTCTCTCGCGGGAATCCGTCTTCGGCTCCACCTGGACCTTCACCGGCCATATCGAAACCTGGTACTCCACCGGCACCGCCGCCTTCAGCTTTTCCGCCACGGATATGGCGGGCAATCTGGGCACTACTGTCCTTGCCGGCGGCACCGGCTCCACGTTCATGCTGGACACGGCCCTCAGCGGGGCTTCCGGCGGCTATGCGGCCAACAGCGATACCATGGCCGTCACCATCCCGGCCGGCGCCTACAGCGGCAGCCTGTACGTGCATATCACCACGGTGGCCGCCGCCCGCTCCGCCGCCGCCGACGCCGCAGCCGCCACTTCCTTAAAGCCCCTCACCATAGATCTTTCCCGCGAATTCACAGCCTCTACTCCGGCCGGCGCGCCCATAACGGCTTTCTCCCTGCCCGTAACCCTCACCATGTCCTACCCCGACCTTGACGGCGACGGCCGCATAGACGGGGATTACCTCACGGAAACCCAGGCGCGCATCTATTACCTGGACGAGGCGCAGGGTAAATGGGCGCCCGTAGTTGACGGCTTTGTCCGGGACACCGCGGCCAATACCCTTTCCGCGCGGGTGAACCATTTTTCGGTGTATTCCGTGCGCGTGCAGGCCGAGGAACAGAACTCCCTGAACATGAAGGCCTATCCCAATCCCTGCGATTTCCGCAGGCATTCCCTGACCATGACCGGCATCCCGCTGGACGCCACCAATGTGAAGGTGTACATTTACAACCCGGCGGCTGAACTGGTGCGCACGCTCACCGCCGGCGACGGGGTGAACGCCCTTAACGAGGTTGCCTGGGACGGGAAGCTGAGGGGCGGCGCCAAAGCCGCCAGCGGGCTCTATATTTACCTGGTGAAGACGGCCGCCCACGGCAAGGCCGGCGGCAAGTTCTTCGGGATGTGGTGATATGAGAAACTGGCGCGGCGCCGCGCTGCTGGTAGCGCTCTTAAGCCGGCCGGCCTTCCACGGCGGGACCGGCGGCGAAGCCATGCCTTTCCTGAAGATAGACGCCGGCGCGCGGGCGGCGGCGCTGGGCGGCTCTTACTGCGCCTCCGGCGACGACGCGCTCAGCGTGTTCTATAATCCGGCAGGCTCCTCAATGGCCATGCGCAAGGAAGCGGCGTTCTCCCACAGCGAATGGCTGCAGGGCATCCGCCACGAGGTGCTGGCCTATGTGCAGCCGCTCAGCCGTACCGCCACCGTCTTCAGCGGGGCCAATCTCCTGCTGAGCGGCGAGATGGACCAGTTGAACGCGGCGGGCGTCAGGACCGGCACTTTCGACTCTCGCGACGCCGTTTTCCTCTCGGGCATTTCCGGTTCGCTGGGCAGGGGCATCTACGGCGGCGCGGCCGTGAAGGCGCTCTATCAGAAAGCGGATGCCGAAAGCGCGTATTCCTGGGCGGGGGACCTGGGCCTTTTGATGCTGCACGGCAAATACCGCTACGGTCTTTCGGCGGCCAATATAGGCGGGAAGCTGGAGCTCGGCTCCACCTCTTTCGACCTGCCCCTTATCTTAAGGGCCGGGGCCGCCAGGCTTATCCGCGAGCAGTTCTGGGTAATGGCCGACGTGGTGAAGAACGGCGCCGGCGACGCTACCCTGGGGACGGGGGCGGAGGCGGAGTTCGAGCTGAACAGGGAAGAGTCGTTCTTTATCAGGGCCGGCTACAGGAACGGGCGCAGCGCCAATGCCGGGTCGGGGTTCTCCTGCGGCGGCGGCCTGCACAATAAGGACCTGCGCCTTGATTACGCGTTCTCCCCGTACGGGGACCTGGGGACCACCCACCGCTTTACGCTTTCCTTCACCTTCGGCAAGAAACGCAGCGAGTTCCCCTTAAAGGCCTACTCAAGCGATTATATGGTGCCGGACAAGGACGTCCCGCTGTCGAAGAGAAAAGAGAAGGCGGAAGAGAAAAGAAAGAATACTTTGCGCGAGTTCAGCTGGTAAGGTCCAGCGCTTCCCGCCACTGCGCGGCCAGCACCGCCGGTGCGAAGTCCTCCGCCCTTTTCCGGGCGGCAGCTCCCATTGTCTTAAGCCCGTCGGCGTCGCGCAGCAGCGCGGCCAGCTTTTCCGTCCACAGGCGCTCAATTTCCTCCTGCCCGGCGCCCAGGCCCGGCGGCAGAACCTTGAACGGCGGCATAAGAAAACCCGGATCCGTCTTTTCCGGGGCGGCCGCCTGGCCGCGGAAATCGGTGCCGGGCGCCAGCAGCTCGCGCGGCCCGGAGCGGCAGTCCGCGGCCACTACGGGCAGGCCGCAGGCCAGCGCTTCCAGCACGGCATTAGGCAGCCCTTCCCACAGCGAGGGGAAAGCGAACAGTTTTGCCCGGGCCAGGAAATTGTAGGGATTGTCCACAAAGCCGGGGAAAAAGACGTCCTCGTCGCCGGCCGGGGCGGGGGAGCGCCCGGCGCAATAAACCTTCAGGCCCAGGGCGGCGCAGATCCCCAGCAGGGTTTCCTGCAGCTCCCCTTCGCCCAGCAGCACCAGGGCGGCGCCGGGCACGGCGGCCTTTACCCCGGCAAAGCTCTTCAGCAAATGCCAATGGCCTTTGGCGGCGTTAAGGC
>PEXO01000351.1:7013-7264 GCA_002779045.1 Elusimicrobia bacterium CG08_land_8_20_14_0_20_59_10
TGAAGACGGCCTCGTAAGGCGCGGCCAGCGGCTTGGCGGCCAGGTCGCGCGCGGACCGGGTATCGCAGGAATTGTAGATCACCTTTACCTTCCCCTGCGCCAAACCGAAATTCTCCTCCAGGTCCAGGGCATTGCCTTTGGAGTTGGAGATTACCAGCGCCGCTTGCGGGTAAAGCCTGCGGATAAGCGGCTTCATCAGCAGGCCGCGCGTGCCGGAGTATTCGCGGGACGGCTGGGTAACTTCGCGGATG
>PEXO01000048.1:0-575 GCA_002779045.1 Elusimicrobia bacterium CG08_land_8_20_14_0_20_59_10
CGGGTCCGAACGTTTATCTCAGCAGCGCCACGTTCCTGGCGACGGACCAGGCCAATCCCAATCAGGACCCGGTCCTTACCGCCGCGTCCACCACTTTCTATCTCGCGGACGCCGGCTCCAAAGCGCTGAACAACTGGTTCACTCTCAAGAAAGCGGGGGTGGATTACATAGGCGCCAGAGACGCCAATAATCCTCTCATTTTAGTAAATCCCCAGAACGAGGTTTATGTGCTGCCCGGCTCCCCCAGCGTGTTCAAGGTGAATCCCAGCGAAAATCAAAGCGTTCCCGCGGGTTCCAACGATTCTCCGGGGAGACAGGTGCTTACGGCTCAGCTGACGGATTCCTACGACAATAAAATTTCCTCGGCGGGCTTTAACGCGTATATGCAGATAGCCCAGGTTTACGGCTCCACCGGCGCTTTCTACTATCAGAGCGGAACCGACTGGTACGCCATAGGAACTTCCACCACTATAGTCACGGATTCCAGCGGCACCGTAGGTTTTTCCATGCCGCTGTCGTACCAGGTTTCCCATACGGCCGGCCACTGGGCCCGGGTCTGGGTGGGAACTTCCACT
>PEXO01000048.1:601-1659 GCA_002779045.1 Elusimicrobia bacterium CG08_land_8_20_14_0_20_59_10
CAGGAAGCAGAACGTGAGCGGCGTCCTGACCACCGTGGGCGGAAATCCGACCAAACTTATTTTTGTTTCAAGCCAGCCTTCGGCCAATGTGGGCATTACCGAGGTCGGCGGCAGCGGCGCTTTTTTTACCGTGAGCAGAAGGGACGATTTCGACAATGTCACCACTCAGGGCCCTACCGATATTTACCTGACCCTGCCCTCAGACCAGGTGCAGGTTCATACCGATTTGGGCAGGACCATGGGAACCTACGGCACTTTCGGCGATTACGGGTTCAGGAACACGGCCAACGACGAATTCCTGCCGGCCGTCACCATCTTCCACGGCCAGAGCCAGGTTTCTTTCAGGTATCATGACAGGACGGCTTCTTATTCCGGCGTTTCGCCTTCTTCGAATACCGCCGAGGGCGGCCGGCCGGGCCTTTGGCAGATAGAGGCCAGAAGCGGTTCCATGCAGCCCGCCGTACATCAGCTTCAGATGAATCCGCTGGATATAGCCAAGGTTTCTTTCGCCAACGCCCGGAGGGAACTGGTGGCGGGCAAAATAAGCGATATCAACGGCGACCATCAGCTGTTCGAAGCGCAGCTGAGAGACATGTTCGACAACCCGTCGGTGGCCGTTTCTCCCGCCGAAATCGCCTTCTCCACCGTGAACAGGCAGGATTCCCTGGCGAACAATTACTTCGGTTTTTCCCTGGCCACCAATACGGTGTCCCAGACTTTCGTTTATCCGGCCACCTACGCGGTAATACCCGCCGACGAATACAAAAAGAATTTTTATTACATAGACACCACGGCTTCCAACGTTTATTCGGACCAGGGCTCCACCAAGCCCGTAATAGGCCTTTCCGTGCCGGCCGAGCTGGCCTGGGGCAGTTCCACTCAGGCAGTAAGCGTCGTGCCCGGCTATACCTACAGGATGAACGTCAGGTCGGGCGCGGGCCAGATCTTCACGGCCGGCGCCGTTTCCCAGCAGTTCCAGCTGGCGCTGGAGGACTATTTCGGCAATCCCACGCCGGCGAAAGTCGAAGATTCCACCGGCGCCGGCGTGGCCTTCCTGG
>PEXO01000154.1 GCA_002779045.1 Elusimicrobia bacterium CG08_land_8_20_14_0_20_59_10
GGCGCTGAAAAGCCGCGAGAGCGAAATAGAGGCGCTCAAGAACGATCTTTCCGGACTTGCCGCCCTGCCGGAGGTCTCCCGCCTGCTGGAAAAGGATTCGCTGGACTCCGGCAAACCGAAGAATTTATACGAACAGCTTGTGACAAGCCTTGAAGAACAGAAAAGCCGCACGGCGAACGCGGCCGCGCGGCTGCAGCAGGCCTCCGCGCAGACGGCGCTGCTCTCCGAAAAGATGGCCGCCGTCGAAAGGGAAAATTCCGCCCTGCGCGGCGCCATCGCCGCCAGGCTGGCGGAAATAACACAGCTTGAGTCCGCGCTTTCAAGGAGCGTCTCGCAGGCGCTTATCTCGTCCGAAGAGCATAAGGCGCTGGCCGCAAGAACGGCGGAACTGGCCGCCGGGCTGGGACAAAGGGAGACCGCCCTGGAACAGGCTTCCCTCCGCGAAAACTCCCTGCGCCGGGAACTGGACGCGGCCGCCGCGCAAGCGCAAAGGCTGCACAGGTCCGCGGACGAACAGGGACGGAGAGCCGAAGAGTACAAGAACAATTTCTCCGGCGCCGTCGGACAGGTTTTCGAACTGCAGAACAAAGCGGCCGCGCTGCGCGCCGCCCTTGCCGCGGAAAAGGAACAGAACGCCGAACTCGCCGCGGCGCTTGAAGCCGCGCAGGCCGGCCTGGAAAAGGTCAACACCCTGCTGCGCGGGACCAGCACGGGCCTTTCGGCGGAAAAGGAGACGGCGAGGCGCGCGCTTGCCAGGATCAAAACCCTGGAATTCACCATGGAGGAGATTAAAGGGAAGCTGGCCGCCTCCGAGGACTATTCGGGCAGGCTGCTGCACACCATTGACGAGCGCGACCGCCGCATAGACCTGTTGAAAACGGAACTGAAGCAGGTGGACGTGCTGAGGGCGGAAAAGGAAGACCTGCTGCGCAAGAACATAAGATTTTCCGGGCTGATAAAGAACGAGCAGGCCGATTTTACCGCGCGCATGATAGCCTCGCTGGAAAAAACGGCCGCCGGGGTGAAGATGTTCAACTCCCGGGTGGCCCCCGAACACCGCAGGGGACTGGAACCGGCCCTGAAAACGCTGCTGGGCGCCGTCGATATGCTGAAAGGCTGGAAGGAATACATGAGCGGGGAGACCCTGGAGTTCACGCAGACCGAACTCGGCCCGTTCTGCATGGGTGAAGCGCGCAAATGGGAACGGCAGTTCAAGCAGCGCGGCCTCTCGCTGGCCTGCTCCTGCGCTTCTTCCCTGCGCGCCGCTATAGACGCCCCGCGCATGAAGATGCTGATACACAACCTGGTCAGGAACTCCTACGAACACCTGAGCTACGGCGGGAGCCTGCGCGTGCTGTTGAAAGCTTCCGACTACGGCGCCGCGGCAGAGCTCACTTTCGAGGATACCGGACCCGGCCTGCCGCTTGAGACGCTGCAGAAG
>PEXO01000308.1 GCA_002779045.1 Elusimicrobia bacterium CG08_land_8_20_14_0_20_59_10
CTGGCCGCCGGCCGCGCGGCCGCCAGGTACGACGACGCGCCCGCCTGGCTGAAAGGCGCGGTCCCGGTCTTTCTGATAGCCGCCGTTCTGGCCGCGCTGAATTTTTCCACCGGTCTGTTCGGCCCGCCGGACGCCGGCTGGCGCATCTTCGCCATACTGCCGCTGTTCCTGCTGCGCGATATGATGTTCCTGCAATGGTGCCGCTTCTCGGCCAGCCGCCGCCCCGAGATGATGGCGCTTATCTATATCGCCCTGGCCTATGCCCTGCCCGGGCTGATACTCGGCCCCGCCGGGCTGAAAGCCGCCCTGCCTTACTTCCTGCCTTATGTCGGCGAGGGCATAGGCGCCGCCGCCAACCTGGCCGGAGCGCTGGCGCAGGCGCTGATAATGGGGTTCTTCCTCTATAAAAAAATAAGGCCCGCCGTCTCGGGGGCCTGAAAAACACCTGCTTGTCAGCCGGACCCCAGGTGTGCCGGGGTGCCGCTGGCGGCGCGACGGCATTCCGCAAAACACTATTCCTTTATTTCCGTACCGGTCAGGGCGTAGAGGAAGCCGTCCATGGCATTTATGAAGAGCGTGTTGCCGGAGACGGCCGGCGACGACGCGGTGGGCGCGCCCAGCGCGAAGCGGCTCAGCAGTTTACCGTCCTTCCCTATGCAAAAAACACCGCCGGACAGGTCAACGGCCCACACGCAGCGCGCTGAAACCGCCGGGCTTGAGACCACCTGGTTCCCCCCGTACTTATAAGGCGCCGCGCTCAGCGCCGAAGGCCCCGCGAAATCCAGCGTCCACAGCGCCACTCCGTCCGAGGCCCGCACCTTAACAAGCCGCCACTTCCCGTCTATGGAGTAGAGGGCGCCTTCGGCTGCGTCCAGCGCCGGAGTGGCCGCGCCGCGTTCGAAGCCCGGCACGGACCAGAGCCGCCTGCCGCTTGCCAGATCGAAGGCCTGCAGTTTCGCATCCCCCGTCAGGTAAAGCCTTTTACCGTCCGTCACCGGCGCCGCGCCGTAGCTTTTCTTTATCTTTCCGACGGCCGCGGCCGTTTTGTTCTTCAGGTCCAGGTTCCAGACCCCGTTGCGCCAGAGCGTGCCCAGCACGGCATGCCCGCCGTAAAGCGCCGGGCTCATCAGCGTGGCGCCCCAGTCGTCTATTTCTTTCGCCGTGTAAAGCAAGGCGGTGCTCCCGCGCGCGTCGGCGGCTTCGATATGATAACGGCTGCCGCCCAAATGCCGGCCCGCGGCGTCGGCCGCGGTAGCGCCCGGAGTGTGCACGCGGCTTAACTGCGCGGCCGGACGCAGCACACCCGTGATCGCCCCGTCACGCGGGTCCAGCGTAAGCAGTTCGCCGTTCACCGTCAGCGCTGAGAGCAGCCCGTCCGTGACGGTAGGCGTGTGGATGACATCGGAGGGCAGTTCCGTCCGCCACAAAAGGGTCCCGCTCCCGGCGTCGAAAGCGGAGAGGAACGGCCTTCCTTGCGAGGACCAGGACCTGGCCGCGGTATACACCTTCCCGTCATAATACACCGGGGAATTCAGAAAAGGTATGCCGCCGGTATCCGAAGCCCAGGCAATACCCAGCGCCGGCCCGGGGGAATCCGCGGTCGCGCCGGTCCTGCCGCTATCGCCGTGGAAAGTGTTCCACGCGCCTCCGGGCTTTACTTGTGCGGCGGGCCGCAGGGGTTTTTCAAAGGGAAGCTCCGCAAGAATGGCGCCCGCGCCGTCCCTGAACCGCAATACGCCGCGCGCCGGAACGGCCGCCGCGGGAAGCGCGGCTTCAAAAGCGTACCTGTTCACCCTGTTAAGCGCGACCGGGGCGGCTTCCCCTTTCAGCTCCGCCGCCGCGGCGCGGCGCGCCGAATCCAGGTACCGCGCTATCAGCCGGACGTAACTTCCGTCGGCACCCTCATAGCCGGTAACACTGGCCAGGCCCCTCATGCCGGCGGGCACGAACTCCCAGCTCAGAACCCCGGAGGAGCTGATGTTCACCACCCGGAAGCCGGCGGGACTGCAGTCTATCCCGCCGAAGGCCAGCGGGGGCGTTATCAGCGTATTCAGGCCGTCGTCGGAATAGACCCTGTCGGCATGCCAGTGCCCGGAGAAGACGGCAAGGATATTATCCGCGTGGGCGACGGCCGTTTCGCGCAGAAGTTCGCTCTCCCGGCCGTCCCGGCCCAGTATATTATGCGCGAAGACCACGGTTTTTGTCCCCCCGCCGGCCGCGGCCTCCAGGTCCTTGGCGAACCAGTCGGTCTGCGCCGGATCGAAGCCGAAGATATTGAGCACCACAAAATGCGCCGGCCCGCGGTCAAAGGAATAATACGGCTCTTTGAGCATGGCTTCCGGAGGCTTTCCGTCCTTACCCACGTCGTGGTTGCCCGCGGCCATAAAATACGGCACGGACAGGGAGGAAACGGCATTAAGGTAATTCCCCACCTCCGCGGCGTCCGTGCCGCGGTTTACATTGTCTCCCGTATTGAAAATAAAACCGGGACGCGGGGATATCTTTTCGATATCCTGCAGGGCGCGCGCCACATTCTCGCCGCTGGAGGCGTCCCGCACATGAAAATCGGTAACATGCACAAAGGTCACCCCGCCGTCGGACTCCTCTACCGCTACCCGCGGCCCCGCGCAGCCGGACAGCAGCGCCGCGGCAACAACCGCCGGGAAAAGTCTGTTCATGGATCCGCTGGACATAAGGACGGTTAGCGCAAGCATATTCCACCTTTGCTCTTTTTGTTCCGGCGCGAATTTTATGATCTGCAGGAACGGCTTACCTACCGCTATAATAGCAATTCATGCGAAGGCGCCGTACCGGGCATGCCGGGATCCCCGGGAACAGGGATGGCTCTTTTTCATGGTTTTATTATAAAGTATGCTTATGCCGCCCGTGATAACAGCTTCACAACTCCGTAAGAATTACGGCGAACTGTGCGCCGTGGCCGGCATTGATTTTGAGATAAACCGGGGAGAATGCTTCGGCCTGCTGGGCCCGAACGGCGCCGGCAAGACCACCACCGTAAAGATGCTTACCTGCGCCCTGCCGCTTTCCGGCGGTGACATAACCGTTGAGGGCCTGAGCGTCGCCAAAGACCCACGCGGGATAAAATACCTGCTGGGCGTCTGCCCCCAGGAGATGAACCTGGATCCGGATTTTTCGGTTTTAAAGAACCTCATAGTCTATTCCCGCTATTTCGACATCCCCTACGCCGAGGCAAAAGGGCGCGCTGAAGAACTGATAAACCGCTTCCACCTGCACGATAAACTGGACCGCCCCATCGAGGACCTCTCCGGCGGCCTCAAGAAAAGGCTGCTTATGGCCCGCGCGCTGATAAACAAGCCCAGGGTGCTCATCCTCGACGAGCCCACCACCGGGCTTGACCCCCAGTCCCGCCGCCAGATCTGGGAGGAAGTGCGGGAGATGAAGAAGCACGGCCTGACCACCCTGCTTACCACGCATTATATCGAGGAAGCCGAACTGTTGTGCGACCGGCTGGTGATAATAGACGCCGGCAAAATTGTGGAGCAGGGAACACCCCGGCAGCTGATAGAGAAGCATCTTGAGGGAAAGGGCAGCCTGGAGGACGTATTCCTGAAACTCACCGGGAAACACTTGCGCGATGAATGAAGCCCGCATATTAAGGAATATCTCTTACCGCGCCTGGCATATGTGGCGGCGAAATATTGACGTGTCGCTGGTGACCTGGAAGACCAATGTCGTCCCGCCGCTGCTTGAGCCGGTGCTTTACATACTGGCTTTCGGCGTGGGCCTTGGCGCCTATGTGCAGAAGATAAGCTTCGACGGCCGGGCTTACGACTATCTTACTTTCCTCGCGCCGGGCATGATAGCCGTGGGTGTGATGTTCCATTCCATTTTCGAGACCATGTACGGCGCCTTCATACGCCTGCGCTACCAGAAAACCTTCGACGCCGTCATCACCACCCCGCTCTCGGCCGAGGATATCCTGGCCGGCGAGATACTGTCCGGCGCCACCAAGGGGCTTTTCGCGGGGACGGCTATCCTGCTTATAGTCACGCTGTTCGGCCTGGCCTCCTATCCTTCAAGCCTGGTGATACTGCCGCTGGCGGCCCTGGCGGGGCTTATGTTCGCTTCATTCGGACTGCTGTTCGCCGCCACGGCGCCTTACATAGACAACCTCAACCTGCCCATTTTCCTTTTCATCAACCCGATGTTCCTGTTCAGCGGCACCTTTTTCCCGTTGGACGGCATGCCGGCCTGGATCAGGCTGGCGGCGAACATACTGCCGCTTACCCACCTGGTGAACATTACCCGCGCCGCCGCCTTCGGCCGCCTGCACGCGGCTTTGCTCTGGGACCTGCTGTATATCGTGGTTTTAACCGCAACGATGGCCTATATCGCCATCCGCAAGATGAAAACCCGGCTGATAAAATAAGGGGATAACTTCAGATATGCAGACAAAGAACCTGACGGGCAAACATCTTATTGGCGGGAAGTTTTGCGGCACCGGCGGCCGCTTCCGGGGCGTGGACCCGGCCTCCGGAGCGGCGCTTGAGCCCGCTTTCTGCGAAGCCGGAACTTCCGAAGTAAATAAAGCGCTGGAACTGGCGGACAAGGCTTTCGACTTTCTGCAGACCGTGCCGGTGACAAAGATAGCGGCGCTGCTGGAGCGGATAGCGCAGGGGCTGGAAGCGGAAGGGGCAGCCATCATCGCGCGGGCGCATCAGGAGACGGCGCTGCCGGTGGAGCGGCTGCGTTCTGAACTTGCCCGCACGGCCGGGCAGGCGCGGACCTTCGCGGCGCTTGCGCGCGGCGGTTCCTGGGCGCAGGCGCGTATCGACCACGCCCTGCCCGGGCGCAAGCCGCTGCCCAAGCCGGATATCCGCACTGTTTTTATGGGCGTGGGACCGGTAGTCGTTTTCGGGGCAAGCAATTTCCCGCTGGCCATCTCCGTAGCCGGCACCGACACCGTGGCGGCTTTCGCGGCGCGCTGCCCGGTGGTGGTAAAAGGACATCCGGCGCATCCGGGCACCTGCGAACTGGTAGCCCGCGTCATCGCAAAAGCCATAGACCGGGCCGGCCTGCCGCCGGGCATGTTCTCCATGCTCCAGGCTTCCGGTTACGAAGCCGGTCTTGCGCTTGTGAACCATCCGCTTACCGCGGCGGTGGCCTTTACGGGCTCCCTCCAGGGCGGCAGGGCGCTGTTCGACGCCGCCGCCGCCCGGCCGGAGCCTATCCCGGTGTATGCGGAAATGGGCAGCGTGAACCCCGTTTTCATCCTGCCGGGAGCGGCGGCTGCCGGCGCGGATAAGATAGCCGAAGGCCTTGTCCGTTCGCTGAATACCGGCGTGGGCCAGTTCTGCACCAGCCCGGGCATGGCGCTCGCGGTCGACGGCCCCTCGTTCAAAAAACTTCTGGCCGCGATCTGCGCCAGGGCTGCTTACATCCCCCCCGCCGCCATGCTGCATGCCGGCATGCAGGCGGCGTATGACCGCGGCACAAAGCGCCTGGCCTCCATCCCGGGCGTTAAACTTGCCGGGGCCGGGGCTGCCGGTGCGCCGGGCGCCGGCGGCACAAAAATGGCGTCCTGCAGGATCTTTACCGCCGACGCCGCCCTGCTGAGCGTCCGGCCTGAACTGTCCGAAGAAGTTTTCGGCCCGTCCATTATCATTTTCCGCTGCAGGGATATGGCGCAGCTGCACGACGCCGCGCGCCGCATGCGCGGCAGCCTGACCGCCACCATCCACGGAACAAAGAGCGAACTCCTTAAGCACGGCGGGCTCGTGCGGGCGCTCCAGCGCAGGGCGGGCCGCATTCTTTTTAACGGTTTCCCCACCGGCCTGGAGCCCTGCGCGAGCCTGCACCACGGCGGACCCTATCCCGCCACGACCCACAGCTTCTTTACCAGCGTGGGGACCGCGGCTATCTACAGGTATGTGCGGCCGGTCTGCTTCCAGGGTTTCCCCGACCCCGCCCTGCCCGAAGAACTGCGCGCAGCCAACCCGCGCCGCTTGCGGCGGCTGGTGGACGGCGAGTTAATATAAACCCGGGAGAACGACTTTATGGCCGCAATAGGTGTAAAAAGAAAAACCTCGGATAACCTGTCCTCAGTCTATCCACTTTATTAACGCATCCTGCGAGAGCTTAGGCATGAAGAAAGTAAAAGTCGAGCCCTTGCCAAGCTCCGCTTCCGCGAAGATCGAGCCGTGGTGGGCCTGAGCTATCTTCTGCGCCGTCCAGAGGCCCAGCCCAAGCCCGCCAACTCCGGAGTTCACCTCATTGTCGGCCCTGAAGAACGGGGTAAAGATGCGCGACACCTCGGCCTGGGACATCCCAAGCCCGTTGTCCGACACTATAAAGCTGCGCCTTTCAGCGGTTTCGCAGTAGGAGATCTCCACCTCTCCGCCGGCGCTTGTATATTTCAGGGCGTTCCCCGCAAGCTGCGTCAGCAGCTCCTCCAGGTAATCGAAATCCCCGCTGAAGCGGGTAACCTCGCCGGCGCATTCTATTTTCAGCCGTTTCGCGCGGGTCTGGACGTAAAACGAATATTTCAGGCGGAGATAATCCAGGAGTTTGCGTGGGTCCACTTCCCGCAGGCGCAGCTTCGGGGTCCATTTCAGCGGCACCTCCGGGTCAAAACAGGAGGCCAGGGCGCATTGCAGCCCGTTCGCCGACCGCGCCAGGCCGGCCGACACTTCGGCCGGGGGCTTCCCCGAACCCGCGATGCTCTCGATCTCCTCCAGACCGCTTTTCAGGCGGCCCCGCAGGGCACGGAAAAGCTCCACGGCCGCGCTTTCCTTTATTTTCTCAAACGCCAGCGCCCTCTCTGCGGGCCGTGCGCAGCCGCGGAACCCGTCGAACCGCCCCCCGGCCCTTTTGATGAACAGGTCCACCAGGAGCTCGACGGAGCCGCCGGTCTTCATCATCCCGGTCATCACAAGCGTGCAGCGCACCTGCCCGGGCGGCAGGAATGACTCGTCCGGAACTCCCCTGGAGCACTTCAGTTGCTCCCACAAAACCCTTCCCCTGAGGAAATCGGGATCATGACTCAGGAACTGGGCCATGGCCGTGTTTATATCCAGCACCGTTCCCCTTGCGTTGACATCGAAGATACCGTCGAAAACCCTTTCTTTGAAGGCCTGGAACGCCACCTCGCTGCGAACGGCACGGACCTCGGAATTTTTTATGATAGTGTCAACCTTTATGGCCCCGGCCGAAGACTGACTAACTCCCATCCTGA